>JAYEOL010000074.1:0-11175 GCA_034722995.1 Candidatus Cloacimonadota bacterium
CACCAATTACATTTTCATATACCCATTCTGGACAGCCATCAATAAATTCAGGTTCTTCTTCGTTAGAAGCAATACAGTATGTGTAATCATTGAATTGGAATATAAATTTATCTCCCGAATATCCACATTTGATACATTTATACTTGGGTTTATTCATGTTTATCCATTCTTTATTTATTGTTCGGTCTTTTTATATGACCATTTATCTTATAAGCGTCATAGCAATTAAATACACATTTACAAAATTTTATCATTCTTGGGTCATTAATTTTAACAGCCTTATTATACATTTTGATAAAATAATTTTTCCCAGCTTCTGTTTGGGAATAATTCTTTTTCATTAGATTGTGTTCCATACACAAAGTTTCACCATTCTCAATTGTATTTGTACCACCTTTATCTTTTGATTTAATATGATCTACTACTAATTCAACACCATCTTTTACTCCTCTACCACAAACAACACACTTATAATTATCTTTTTTTAATATTTCTTTTTTAGTTTTTTCAGAAAATTCCCATAATTCGACATTATTAATATAATCAGGGTCATATTTATATATTCCTTTGTTAACTTTAATGAGTTTTCCTTCTTGATGTAATTTTCTTATCGCTCGCCAAGGATCTCTGGGAGGTTCATAATGGTATTTTAGATATTCCTTTGTTACCCAATCAACAACAGGTCCGTGTTTCAGTTCAATTCTTGGATGCTTTTTAAAATATTCTAAAACTAAATCTGATATAGATTTTTTCGTATTATTCATCTATTTCACTTTTATTAAAGTTAGTCTGGTAAATACTGCATTCTTTTACAATCCTTTTTTTTGCTAATTCATAATAATTTTTATCAATTTCTATACCTATCCCTTTTCGTTTTGTATTAAATGCAGCTATTAGAGTGGACCCACTTCCTACAAATGGGTCTAACACAATATCACCAACATAAGTAAAAAGTTTTATACATCTTTTTGGCAATTCAATTGGGAAAGGTGCAGGATGTCCGATTTTTTTCTTACTTTCACCGCTGAATGTCCATACACCATTTGTCCATTGCATAAATTCCTTTTTAGTGATATCATTTTTTTTACTGCCACTTCTCTTTTTCCAGGATTCTTTATATAAAATAGCAATCATTTCTACTGGAGCAATTACATACGGAGATGAAGCTGACATCCAGCTTCCCCAAGCAGTGCGTCGTGAAATATTTCCTTCATTCCATACAATTGTGGAATGATATTTCCAGCCCATCTTCCTTGCAATAGAAATAATGTCAGCAAATACACTTTGAGCTCCACCTTTGTTTTTATCAAGTGGTATATTCAAGCAAAAGCGACCATCTTTTTTTAATAGATAAAGACATTTTGACAGCCATTTTTCAGTGAAAATCAAATAATCAGAATATGACATTTTATCATTATGTTCGCCATATTTAATATCAACATTGTAGGGTGGCGAAGTCACAATTAAATCTATGCTATTTTCCGGAATGGCATTTATTTGTAAAATATCATCATTGTAAATTCTTAGGTTTTTCTCTTTAAAATATAACATATTATTTATTTCGGTTCTTTATTATCTTTTTTGTAGTCTCTTTTATATGCTTACTCATAACCTCTAACTTCTTACTTCTATCCCCGATTAAATCGGGGACTAATCCGCAACCCGTAACCCGCAACCACTAACTCGTAACTCATAACTCCTAACTCTAAAACCTCCACGAAATAGTTGCCATCGCATTTATCATAAAATCTTTTATTTTATCAAAATTGTCTCGGTTAACTGGTAGTGAACTGTAGGCTGTATCCCATAAATTATTATTTGCATAATAGCCATCCGGGAAAAGGTCTTTTTCCTGATAGTTTCTTTTTCCAACTTCAGCACCTAAATCAAGTGTAAGGTTGTATGGTAATTTTATTGATGTTCCTGCAGAAAAAGCAGTTAATGTAACCTCTTTATCCCTGCCTGAAGGTTGATATCTAAATCCCAGCCGAATAGGAATGCCGTTATGCATAATATGTTCAGCTCCTGCGGAATATTCAATTACATCATAATACGAATCATCATAATCACTCCATTTTACCAATCTAGCTTCTAAACTGAATTTCGTATCCCAGATATTTCTTGGATGATATTCAAAACCGATTCCAAATTTTGCAGGATAATAAATTGTTGTATCAGCCCAAACTGTATCAGAATTAGTTTTATATTCTTTTGTCAATTCAGTTTTATGTGTGTATGAAAAGCCGAGATGGATTCTTTCTCCCAATCCAATGATAAATCCGCCTTGATAACGCATACCTGAATATTTATTTTTTAAAACATATGTCGTATCACGCAAACTGTCTGAATCATTTCTCATCTGTTCTTTCGCCCAATCAGTAAAGATGATCATTGAATCAATTTCATTTTCGCCTTTCAAATATGATGCACCAAATCCAAAGGACAATGAAGTAACCGGACTATTAGGATTTTCCAAAGTCAATGCGATTGAAGGGGAATATGCATAAATTTTACCATCACCATCAAAAGTATTGTTGGCAATTTTCTTTGGCTCATTATCATTATCGGTTTTCTCATTATTTCGCACCTCTTCGTTGTATTTAAAATTGAAATCATATATTGGTGCGAAGTTAAAAGCAGTGGTTAATTTTATAGATTTTACGAGATTCCAATTATAATAGATTCCACCAAAATACTTATCAAAAATATGAGCATTAGAAACATAAACTGCATCATCTATATATGAGTCAAAGGAATCATAAATCGGGTATGCTCTGTCTTCGTCATTTTTTGTTACATTGGCTGTTAATGTAAATCCAAATTTATTATGCAGTAAGCCCAAAGTAGCAGGATTGTTCAATGCAGACAGTATTCCTTGTTTTGCAGCGATTCCAACAGAACCCATTGAAAGGGAGCGGGCTGAAAAACAATTTATTTCTTCTCCAGTATATCTATCAAAGAGAGATGCACTTGATAGGTTTACGACAATGAGAAAAATTGATAGAATTAAAATTACTTTGAATTTCACTTTTTACCTCCTAAAAAGTCTTCTAACTTTTTGAATTTAAGCGGCTTTTTTCTCATCTCTTCCAACATCTTCAAATCTTCTATATCCTCTAATCTTTCCAATATTTCTTGATATTTAGTAATATCCAGAATAACTCCTACTGGTTTTCCTCGCCTGAAAATAATTTCAGGTATTAGATTTTTTTTTGCTCTTTGCATATTAACCTTCAATTTTTGCGAAAAGTTCGTCCTCACGATAAATCGCGAGAACTTATTTTCGCACTCCATATCTTTAAAAATTCCAATCTATCTGTAATCTGATAGAACTTTCTTTATATTTCGTTTGTGGAACATAATTTTGTCCCTCAACAGGTTCATTATATTTTCTAAGGTATAATTCCTCATCTTTAAAATGTTTTACTTTATACTTGAATGAAACCGCCAGATGATTGGAGATTCTATCATAAATTGTGAACCAATATTTCATTCCTTCGCTGCCCATAAAATCAATTTCCATATCTTCCCAATCCCAATGACTGATGCCGTGACCATTCCAGAAAAGGAATGAGCCCTCAATTCTAAAGTAATCCGTGAAGTTATGTGTATAATTTGCCGCAATAAAATCACCATGATTTAAGACATTTGCAGTTGGAACAATAGTTTCTCCCGGTTCTGCACTATTTGTTAGGGAAGTATAAGGAGACATCCAGACCTTAGTAAAACGGTATTCAAGTGAAAGTTTATCTCTGTTTGTGAGATATGTATTTAATTTTAATGTAGTTTCACTTGTTTTGGAAACCGACCTTGCAGAAGTGTCTTCAGAACGATTAGTTTGCAGCTTTTCTTTCAGTCTGATACTTACTTGATAGATTGGTCTATAATCTAATTCTCCTTGAAAACGGATGCTTCTTCTTCCATCAGATTTTCTTTTCCATATATCAAGATAGACTTTAGTAAGTGTAAGTTGGCGATGAAATTTATATCTTGATTCAATATAAACGCCTTCTTCTGGCTGTGACCAAGGAGAATTATAATAAACTTCAGAAACAAGTGGGTTTTTCAGATAGTATTGTTTTTCAAGTATTGTGCCATCAAATCTTTCATGCTCTGCAAAAGGACGAGCATAAGGATTGTCAAAGGCTAAATCGTAATTTCTATAAAGCATAAGAAAATTCAGGTTCTCAAAACCTAAATAAGCACTTGCTACAATTGCTTTTGGGTCATCGCCTAATTTTACTGGTTTGCCATCTACTTCTAATTCTGCATATTCACCTTGAAAAGAAAGATTATTAAGAGTTGTTTGCCAGTCAAATCCATAAACTCTGCGATAATTTTTTTCATAATCCTCAGTTTTCGTGGAATACAGCGATGATATTTCAGAGTCAGTCATCTTGATTTTTTTGTAATAATAACTATCTGCAATCAGGTATTCGCCTACAGAATTAGATGGCACAATGTTAAAATGTCTGTCATATTCGGTTTCATAAGCAGTAATTCCAAGATGAGTTCCAATAATCGGGGATAATTCTATATGACCACCCCGCAAAATTTCTTTAAGTGCATCTCGGCGTGGGCACATCAGTATTTCTGGTTTTGGGTGAGATAAACCTGGTCGGTATTGATTAAAGTATTCTTCAGCACTTTCCAATTCTTCATTAGAAAATCGTGGTTTTGAGATTATATAATAGAACAGGTCGTCATCATCATTAATAATACCATCATTATTGCTGTCCCAGACAACTGCATCTTTTTTATCATTTGAATAAAAAACAGAGGCATTCAGAAAATTATTATTAAATTCAACTGCTCCGCCTTTTAAAGCAAATTCTTCAGTAGGGGATAGGTCAGAAAAAATTCCAAGTACTCTTTTGCCATATCCAAAACCTGTTCTGCGTCTGTCAAAATAATCTGTGTTTTCCATAACCAGACCCTGTCCAAAAGTGGCACGGTAATTTCCTAGTATTACTTTTGTTTTTATGGGCGTGATATCTGCTGTAAAGCTGGCTTTTGAGTTATCTTTTAAAGTTGAGGTGAAGTCATTATGAAATTCCAAGAAGTTTAGATTTCTATTTTCACCTTTTTTCAAAAAGAAGATTGAGCCGAATTCCAAATTTATCCAATCTTGCATTCTTGCTCTGAATTTATGTGAAACTTCTGGTTCAGCATTATCCAGATTATATCTTCCCCACATAGAGAATTTTTCATTTGTGCTGTCAGGCACGAAACTTTCTCGTAGAACTTCTTCCAGTTCTTCAGAATAAGGCGAGTTATTCAATTTGAATCTGTAGTTAAAAAACCATCTGCTTTTTCGTTCAGGTGTATAGTAGATTACATAGTGTTTAAGATTTGTAGCTCCATAATGGGTAAGTCCAGGCGACTTTCTCATACTTCTATAGTCAGCGAATTCACCTAATTTGCGTTGCTGTAAGATAGCCTTTACATCAGACGGAGTCACAATTGGCATATTCAGCAACTCATGAAAGGTAGCAGTATTGATATTTATGGGAGATATTAGCAAGTCACCCCACAAATCTGATATTCCTTCTTGAGAGCCTTCATTTGAAGCCAATCTTCGTAAGAGGTAATAAATCTGGTCTCTTCTTTGTGCTACCTCATCGTAGTCTGTGTATGGTGAGATCTTCACCAAAGGTTTTATTCTATTGAAGGTTATTTGGTCAATGCTTTTTATGTCACGCAGTTCGTAAACGGATTCAAAATATTTTTGAAAAGTCCGATAGTAATAGATATCTTCAGCTTGCTTTTCAGTAATTGGTAGAATTTTTATTTCATCCATGTTTGCTTGGTTCAAGTCTAACTGCTGATTCTCGGCAGATATTAGCAAGGATATAGAGAATAATATAGTTAGAAAAAATAATGTTATTTTTTTCATTTCAGCCTAATTTTATTTTTTAGCCACGGATTCTCACAGATTTGCACTGATATTTTTTCTATAATTATCATATATGAATCTTTTAAATTCAAGTTTTTTTCCAAAATTTACTAATAAACCCACTTCGATATTTGTAGCTTTCAAATAATTAATAATTTGAGCTTCATACTCAGGAAGCAGACAACGAACTGCTTTTATCTCTACAATTACCTTCTCATTTATAATCAGGTCTGTTCTAAAATTCCCAATAATCTGGCTACGAAAAAGAACAGGAATGTCCTTTTGCTCCTCAACACACAATCCATAGCCAGTTAAGACAATGAATAAAGCATGTTCATAAACAGACTCAAGAAAGCCAGCCCCAAGTTCATTATAGACTTCGTAGAAACCTTTAATTATTTTTTCTGTAATTTCTTTATATTTAAACATAGCAGTTTTTTTGCCACAGATTTTCACTGATTTATTTCTTTATTTTTACCATAAAAATCCCCTTAATTTTATTAAACATATAAATTAGAAAATCTGTGTTCATCCGTGTAAATCTGTGGCTTATTTAATTAACAAAATAAGTTCAATCACAACGCAAATCAAAAGTATAATTGCTATGAAGTTTAGCCAGTATACCTTTAGTGTAAGTTTTTCAATTTTGTTTTTTATCTCCTGGATATCTTTATAGAAATGCTTTTCAAAGACATCATATTTTTTAGATAATTCTTGATATCCTTTTGAGCTAAATTTATTCTCCCAATCTTTAATAGCATGATTAATAAAGTTAAAAAAGAGCTTTATAAATCCTTTTATTAATGTTGAACGAGCAGAGGATTCTTCTTTTTTCTTTTTCATGATATTTTCCTTACTTGAAATAATTATTCTTATTCACGGTTTAAACCAATTTTATTCAAGACAAATTCTTTTATCTTCTTTGCTATTTCAAAGGCTTCATTTGCGTCTTCTATTTCTGGTTCAAATGAAACATCTGGATAACGAAGCTCAACTGCATAATCAGTAAGGTTATCCGCGTCTTGCAATTCATCCTTGAAAGAAGGGTCTTTAGTAGCACATAGTTCTATCAAGTCCATTATCCTATGGGTCTTGGGGAAATAAATTTGGTGATATACTAAAAAGGCTTTCAGATACTTCTCTATGGACTGCTGGCAGTGAAAGCATATTGTATCAGTAATTGGGTCTTCAAAAGACAATTCTCTTTCTGCTGTCAAAAGGTCTTTTTCTGCCTTCTTTATCCATTTATTAACCAGATCTTTAATAACTTCCTCACGATTCATAAATGACTTTCCCAAATTTATTTGCCGGATAAATAATAGTCCCAATAATATCTTTATATGTCTCAAATTCTGCAGGAGTTCTTATAATAATATCCATTGGAACTTTTAAACCTCGCAAATATTTTCTTACTTCTCTACCTCTTTTATGGATTGGAATATTACTCTCTTTTACTATTAATAAGTCAAGGTCACTATCTTTTGTAGGGCTGCCATAAGCATAAGAACCAAAAAGAATAATTCTTTCTGGAAAATAGTTTTCTACAATCCTCTTAACAATCTCATTTATTTGTTTTTCCGTAATCATCTTATTGCTTCTATTTGGATAAAATAGATTTGGTTATTTTAGAATTGATATCCAATAGAAAAATGATGAGTGGGATTTAACACTGAATGGGAATTTACACCATAGTCAAATTTTATATCTTTTATTAAAAACCCCACGCCACCAGAGATACTATTTGGATAAGTTGAAGCACCTGTTCTTAGCCAAAAATTATCTACTATCTCAAATTCAATACCAAAATTAATTTTTGTATCTTCAGAAAATTTCTGCTTCAAATCCAATTCTGTTGTAACTCCATGATAAGGCTGATAAGCGATGCCAATAGTCAAGAACTGTGGCAAGTCCCATGTTCGACCTTTTCCCACTGATGGATTGTTTATATTTTTGACAGCAAAAGCGATTCTGGTTCTTTGATGAAGCACAGCAAGTGCACCAAAATCCAGTCCGAATACAGATTCTTCGCCCGGGTCAAATTCCCCGACAGTCTCTCCAAAAGAAATGTGATTCAGATTTACTGTATATCCGAGGTATAATTTTGAGTGAATATCACCAATAAGAAGAAGTGAGTGGGCAAGAGAATAGGTTCCTTCACTCAAGAGTTCAACATCCTGATATTCAACGCCCATTTTTTTTATTCCAAGAGCTATCGTGCCAAATTTAGGCAGATGATAAGCAAGTGCACCTGTTCTCAAAATTTGAAAATCATTCCCAAAAAGTTTTGCGTATCCTGTATTAACTCCAGCAGTTGCAGTTTGTAAAGCAGCAGGATTATAAAAGATAGCACTGGCATAATAGCAACTTGCGATAAATGCTCCACCCATTCCTCTTGCTCTTGCTGATGGCTCATAATCGCCAAAAATATTGGATTCTATATTAGCAAATACCAATGTGCTCAGCATCAAAACAAATATTGTTATTAAAATCTTTCTCATTGGTAACCTTTCATTAGAAACTTTTTTACTTCACTAACAAATTCTTTTGCTTGTGATAGTAAAGGTTCTATTTTTTCATAAGAATATTCCACGAATTCTTTATAATCGCTTTTACCCCTCATATCAAAAGCTTTATGAAATATTTTGGAGAACTTCTTGTGGAATATACCCTTATTTACAAACTCTTTATCAAAGAATGAGATAACACCGCTATGTTTTGAGCCTACAAATTGTTTATCAACTAACAATGCTAAGACAGAGTAGAATATTGCATAATAGCATCTATTTATGATAGAGAAGCTGCCCCTTTTATTCTCAAGAAGGAATTCTGCATCTTTTAGGCTGGATTCTGCTTGTTCTAATCGATATTTTATCAATTCAAGTTTTTTTTGATTCATACAGTCACACCTTCTCGCATGATATTTCTATATATTGGGGAAAATTTCATAGGCCCATTCTCAAGCTCATCTCTGGTGAAAATAATCGTTGTGATAACTAATTCATTTTCAAAGCCAATTTTCCAAACTATATGGAAAATTTTATCTTCAATTTCAGAGCTATTATTTTCCAATTCTATATAAACATCCAGGTCAGAGTCCTCCTCAAAATCATCTCTGGCACGAGAGCCAAAGATGCGCATATCAGTTACATTTAGGTCTTTTTCAATTTCTATTTTAAGCTGACGAGCAATTTCTAAACTTCTTTTATCCATCTTTAGTCTTTAATCTTTCATTTCTAATTATTTCTATCAGAAAGGGTTCTGCTCCGTTACTTATGAGTTGGAGGTTCATTTCATGCCGAAGGCAGATCCTTTGGAAAACAGACGGAACAGAGTTCCGTGTTACTTCTACATTGGCTCGTTATTCTTTATCACGACATTTGGCCCCCGATTCATAGGGACAAGCCATTCTTTTGGAATTTGTCCCCAAGTAAGCCCGTTCCTGACGAGCTCAGGAATCGGGAATTGGAATTTATTTGTCATTTGTTATTTGAGATTTGGAATTTTCATTTTTCATCTTTCTTCTTTAATCTTTAAGAGGTACAGCAATAACGATTGGTGCTGTTTCTGTCTTTGTTTTACCAGTTTCTCTATCTATTACTTCAAGATGGCAGATATATAGTCCAGGGGGTAAAGTGTTCCAAGTTTCATCCCTACCATCCCATTCTATTGTATTTAACCCGTTTGAATTCTCATTTTTAAATGTGTTTACTAATTTGCCCTCACTATTATATAATCTTAGAATTATTTTATCATTAGTACGAGAATGGAATTGAATTTCAAATTTTTCGCCTAAAGCAGGACAGAATGTGTGGTGAGGAACTTTGAGAACTGCTTTAAGAGTTTCAACTTTATATTCATACTGATATAGTTCTTTTGGAGCATTTTCAGGAAAGTATGAAACTGAGTCAGAGGTATCAGACGCAGTAATATAGAAATAGACGATAGTTCCCTCAGACTGTCCGGGGATTTTAGCTGTATATGAATATTGGGTGCTGTCTACAAAATTCATATAAGTAGATTTAAACTCATTGCCTTTAATTGTATTCCAGAGAAGTTCAACTGATTTACAAGTGTCTTGAGAAGTAAATGTTATTGTGGCTGGCTCGTTTGCTGGAACTGGCTGTGCAGGATATTCAACATTTCCTGTATCTCCGCCGCCATGTGAACCCAGATATTCAAAGGTGTCCTGCGGATAGACGATCCATTCTGAATCATCTTGATTAGTGCCAGCAGAGGAAGTCCAATCAGTATTGCCTTGTGTTATTGCTGCTTTTCTTACAAGAGTATGGTCTTTTGTTGCATTCGTAACTCCAGCGACATTCCAACCGTCGCCAGGATTTTCATCGGGTATACCGATAACATCTATGAGGGTCCAGGTTGAACCGCCATCTGTAGTTTTTTCCAAACCTCTGGCATCATTTCCATTAAAATGAACCACGCTTGGATAAGACAAGATTTCATCAGCGACTGCTTGCAATTCGGCGTCTGCTTCATCGGTAGTTATAACCCATACATCACCAGATGCAATTGATGCACCATCTGGAAAGATATGCCAGTATAGCCAGCCATTACCATTTACAGATTGAGCTATTCTGTAATTTGAAAGGCTAATTTCAGAATCCGTACCATTATAGATTTCTAATGCCTTATTCTGAGAACTACCTTCAATATAATCAGAAAAGAGTAAATCATTTTCTCCGCCACCAGATTGATAACCTGTAAAATTTATTGTGCTATTAGATTCAACTGGATTTCCGGCCACATCTTCTACATTATTAATGGTTATAGTATATATTGTGCCTTCTGTTTGTTCTGAGGTTGTTAGTATCACAGTCTTTTCGTCAATTTGTAGATTAGCATTTGAAACAGTTAATCCATTTATATTATAGTTGCTTACAGTTTCGGCAGATTGTTGAGAAATTTGTTCACTGAAAATTATATTAACAGTAGTAGAAGAAGTAGCGTTTGCGCTTACTAATGTTGGTGGGATTGTATCTCCGCCGCCATGTGAACCCAGATATTCAAAGGTGTCCTGCGGATAGACGATCCATTCTGAATCATTTTGATTAGTGCCAGCAGAGGAAGTCCAATCAGTATTGCCTTGTGTTATTGCTTCTTTTCTTACAAGAGTATGGTCTTTTGTTGCATTCGCAACTCCAGCGACATTCCAACCGTCGCCAGGATTTTCATCGGGTATACCGATAACATCTATGAGGGTCCAGGTTGAACCGCCATCTGTAGTTTTTTCCAAACCTCTGGCATCATTTCCATTAAAATGA
>JAYEOL010000074.1:11275-31551 GCA_034722995.1 Candidatus Cloacimonadota bacterium
TGCTATTAGATTCAACTGGATTTCCGGCCACATCTTCTACATTATTAATGGTTATAGTATATATTGTGCCTTCTGTTTGTTCTGAGGTTGTTAGTATCACAGTCTTTTCGTCAATTTGTAGATTAGCCTCTGAAACAGTTAATCCATTTATATTATAGTTGCTTACAGTTTCGGCAGATTGTTGAGAAATTTGTTCACTGAAAATTATATTAACAGTAGTAGACGAAGTAGCGTTTGCGCTTACTAATGTTGGTGGGGTTATATCACCTCCAGTTACAAAATCTTCTTCACTTCCTGGATTAAGGCCATATTCATCATAACTGTAATCTACAGCCCCGGTAATAGAGATAAATTCGTCCCCAATATGAGGATTTGGATATTCATATATTCCGTCATCAATCTGACATTGACCAGAGCCATCATCAACATACCATTGTCCATTTGCATCAGGAGTTTGGGTTACGGAAACATTGTTAATTTTTACTATAACAGCTTCAAATGATTCGTTAGCAGATAAAGTTTGAGTAGAAATTCCAGAAGGATTTGGTAATGGATTTCCGGAATTTAAGAGAGAAACTGTTATGTCATCACTATAACCTGATATTTCTGTGAAACCGTGGAACTCTGAAACAGTTCCTTCAATTTCAACTTCATCACCTAAATTTGGTTCATATCCAGCCATATAAATGTATAACCCTTTCCAAGCACCTCCCTCTGGCATAGATATAAAAAAGTTATCATTATATCCTTTAAAGCCAACTGCTGTAACAATTCCAGTAACTGTTACAGTTTGTCCTTCCATCATTGAAGGATATGTGCCCTCGCTTCCAGGAATAGTTGTATATTGAATATCATAGATAGTTGTAGCTGATAAAATTATTGTTGGTAAACAAAAAACTAAAATCAATAGAAAATGTTTATATTTCATCTTTTCTCCCACCTGTGTAATTCTTTACTTTCACAGATTTTTCTATAAACAAATAATAAATCACTAAAATTATTACCCCTATAACAATGCAGGAGTCTGCGATATTAAAAATATACCATCGTTGAATAATGAAATCCGGGAAATCAAAGTCAAGAAAATCGGTTACATTTCCAAAAGCAATTCTGTCAATTAGATTACCAAACGCACCACTTAAAATCAGAATAAAACCCATATTAGCTAATGGATGTGTGTCCTTTAAAAAAAGATATATTAATATGCAAATTGCAATAATTGAAATTATTATAAAAAATATTTGATTAAGAATTCCTGAACCAATAGATATACCAAAAACAGCACCAGAATTTCGTGTATAAGTAATACGAAAAAAATCGCCAAGTATATTGTAACTGTTTTTTACATTGTTAGAAAAAAAATTTCTTATACCTATTTTTGAGAACTGGTCTAAAGAAAGAAAAGTCAAGAAGAGTAACAAATACTTCTTTAAATTATTATATTTTCCGATTATTATTGTTAATCCTTTCTTCGTTTCGTTGGCATTTTATACAAAATTCTGCAAATGGAATTGCTCGCAGGCGACTCTCAGGTATCTCTTTACCGCAGAATCTGCAAATTCCATAAGTATTATCATAAATTCTTTTTAAAGCTTGATCCAGTTTTTTAAGGTTTTTCAATTCCCGTTCAAGCATATAAGTTTCTTTTTCTCTCTCATTAGAATCAGTGCCAAGGTCAGCCATATGTGTGGCGTAAGCGGAAATATCGCCAACAGAGTCTCTAATGGATTTGCTCCATGTTTTATCAATGTTCTCAATGATTTTTACTGTTCTTTCTCTTTCTACAAGTAATAAATGTTTGAAGGATTCTAACTTTTCTTTATTCATAATAAACTACTCCTATTCATTATAAACTTTTTAAGAAATTTTCTAATAAGACTCTTAATCTATCTTGTGAATTATGTGCTATCTTTTCAATTTCATTTTGTAAGTGTCTATCTTTATGAAGTAGATTGGATAAATTGGTAATGATTGAAATAGCCATTATTTTCATTTGAAGATAAATTCCGACAATAACTTCGTGAACTGTGGACAAACCAACCATATCAGCTCCGATTAGTTTTAGCATTTTACACTCAGCAGTAGTTTCCAAATTAGGTCCTATAAGTCCTGCATAAACCCCAGTTTTTGCTGGTATATTATTATCCAGAGCAATATTTTTTGCAATTTCTACAAATCTCTTATGATAAGGATCGTGCATACTTGGGAATCGGGGTCCTAAGTTGATATCATTTTCTCCAATCAGAGGATTCTTACCTGTTAGATTGATATGGTCAGTGATTATTACCAGGTCACCTTTCTGCAAATTCTTGTTTAATGAGCCAGCTGCATTTGTAATAATCAAATTCTGTACTCCAATTTTTTTAAGAGTGAAGATTGGAAATGTCGTTTCTAAAGGTGTATAACCTTCATAGCAATGGAGTCTGCCTTGCATAATTGCGATTCGTTTGCCAGCCATTTTTCCAAAGATCATTCTTCCTTTATGAGAAGGGGAGGTTGAAACTTGAAAATGTGGAATCTTTTCGTATGGAATTATCAATTCTGGCTCCACAGACGAGGCTATTTCATTTAATCCAGTACCTAATATTATAGCTGTATCAATTTTTTTCTTATACTGCTGCCTTATAAAGTTAACGGTTTCTGGTAAATGCTGGAGAGTTTTTCTCATTATGATGTTTTTTCTTCTTTCTTGATTTCTATGTTAGATTTCTTTTTGAGTTCACTAGATTCCTGTTGAATATTTCTTTCTAATATTTCAAGCATAGAATTTAATTGGGATTTAAAATTTACAATAAATTGCATCTTTTTTTCTTTAAGATTGATGAAATCATGCTCTAAAATACTGAGATAATCTTTTGCTTTTTTGACTTTCTCTCTTGAACTGATTTCTGCATCCTTAATAATGTTTTCCGCTTCATTCTTTGCATTTGATATAGTTTCATCCTTGATTTTTTCAGCCAGGATTAAGGTTCTACGAAGGAGGTCTTTCTGCTCATCTAAATCATCTAATTTTTTGTCCTTCTCTTGAATTTGTTTTTCTAATTCTTTGGCTGCTGCAAGCAGTAATTCTGTTTGAGTCGCAAGTTCCTCTAGGAACTCATTCACTTCAGCTTTTTTATAGCCACTCATAGCTCGTGAAAACTCTTTTCCACGAATCTCCGCTGGGGTAATTTTCATATCCATAAAACCTCACATTTTAATTATAGTATGTAAAATCTGTGAGCGTATTAATTCAATAATTAATATTAAAATAATTGGAGAAATATCTATGCCTTTAATAGGAATAAGTCTTCGGATTGGGGATAGAACTGGCTCGGTTACGGTAATCAGGAAATGGATAAAGGGATTTGAATAGTTTGGTGAAAACCATGAAATGATGGCTCGGATTATGATAACCCAGACATAAATTCTTAGTGCAAAATCAACTAAATACAATAGAATCATTCTCTACTTCCATTTATATTGACCAAAATTAAATTGGGACTTGATTTTCGTGGAAAGAACAGGTTGAATTATGAATATTGAATATAGAATTCTGAATGACGAATTTGAGGAGGGTATTTTATAAGAAAGTTCATTTAAATCAAATACTCTCTTTTCTTTTTTCTTATCCATCATTCTTAGTTCATTATTCATTATTCAAGATTCTTCACTTTATCGGTTTAAAGCAATTTCTACACCGTGCCTCATAAATATCTTCTGCTCCAAGCAAAATCTCTTTATCACTTTTCACCAATCTTTGAGTCCTGTTTGCAGGGTTACCACATTTGACACAGATTGCTAGAGTTTTTGTAATATATTCAGCAGTTGCTAATAATTCTGGTATAGGAGGAAATGGTCTACCCAGATAGTCCTGGTCTAATCCAGCGACAATAACTCTTTTACCTTCATCAGCCAATTTACTACAAATTTCCACTAATTTGTCATCAAAAAATTGAACCTCATCTATTCCCACAACCTCAGTATCTGAATGAACATTTTTGTATAATTCTTCAGAATTTGCAACTGATTCAGATGTCATTTTTGATTTATTATGAGAAACAATATATTCTTTGCTATAACGGTTGTCAATAAAAGGCTTGAAAATTTGAAGCTTTTGTTTAGCTATTTCTACTCTGCGAAGTCGTCGTATTAACTCTTCGGTTTTACCACTAAACATACTTCCACAGATTACCTCAATCCAACCAATTTTGCCTCTAACAATATTCATAAATTCTCCACTTTGAACTTAAATTTAATCAGCAATTTTTTATGTCAATTTTTATGCTTTTTGACTCAAAATTTAAGTAATTATAGTTAATTAGTTTTTTAAACTTGTCTAATTTTAATATAATAAAATTTTTCTTGTATGAGAGAAAGAAAAAATAATATAAAAAATTATAAATCTTTTGACAAATAAAATTGTTGAATAAAATCTTTTACCAAATTAAAAGTGGGTGGTTAGCTCAGTTGGTTAGAGTACTACGTTGACATCGTAGGGGTCACCGGTTCAAATCCAGTACCACCCACCATTTTTATCTTTACAAAATCAAAAGGATTTTTATGCTACAAATTTATACAGGTAACGGCAAAGGGAAAACTACTGCTGCGATAGGTTTGGCTATTCGTTATCTCGGTCATAACAAAAAGGTCTGCTTAATACAGTTCATGAAAAAAAACTTCAAATATGGAGAAATCGTTTTTCTAAGTAAAATAAAAAATGTTGATGTGTTTCAGTTTGGTACCCCTGAATTTGTGAATAAGATAAATCCAAAACCAATAGATTTTGAAGAAGCAGAAAAAGGACTAAAAAAGGCAAAAGAAGTCCTGAAATCAAAAAAGTATGATTTGATTATTTTAGATGAATTAAATGTTGCATTAGATTTTAACTTATTGGAATTATCAAAAGTTCTCTCATTATTAGACGAAATTAAAAATGAAGAAGTTGTAATAACAGGCAGATATGCTCCTCCTGAGTTAGTTGCAAAGGCGGACCTTGTTACAGAAATGAGAGAGGTAAAACATTACTATAAAAAAGGAATAGGAGCTCGCGAAGGGAATGAGTATTAAAGGCGGAATTCGGAATGCAGAATTTTGGATATGGAATTTGCCAATCAAAGTCAGGGGATTTGGAATGTGAGATACGAAATGTATTGTGCAAAATGCAAAGTATTGAGGAATACTGGAAATATATGGAGTCCCAATCTCCAGATTGGGAAATGGCTCAAGTTTTTATTTGGAGGATAAATGGAATTAACTGAGAACGCATTAGCAGTTTTGAAAAAAAGGTATTTCAAGAAGGATACAAAGGGTAATATTATTGAAGATGCACATAAGATGTTAGAACGAGTTAGCGAAAATATTGCAGGAGACGATAAAGAAAAGGCAAAAAGATATTATGAAATAATGGATAAGAGATATTTCCTGCCGAATTCACCAACTTTGATGAATGCCGGGAATGACCTTCAGCAGCTCTCTGCCTGCTTCGTCTTGCCAGTTGAAGATAGCATGGAAAGCATATTCACCGCAGTAAAAAATGCAGCTCTTATACATAAGAGTGGCGGGGGAACAGGTTTTAGTTTTTCAAAATTAAGAGAAAAGAACGCTCGTGTCCGTTCAACAAGTGGAGTTTCAAGCGGTCCGATTACATTTATGAAGGTTTTTAATTCTGCAACTGATGCTGTGAAACAGGGTGGGACGAGACGTGGAGCCAATATGGCTATTCTCAATGTTGACCATCCAGATATCTTAGACTTTATCAAAGCCAAGGAAGATTGCAAAGAACTGAATAATTTCAACATTAGCGTTGGAGTGACCGAAGAATTTATGAATGCTGTTCAACACGATGATGAGTATGAATTAATTTCGCCGCATACCAAAAAGGTGGTGAAAAAGCTCAAAGCCAGAGATGTATTTAATCTGATTGTAAAAATGGCACATAAAAACGGAGAGCCAGGAATTGTTTTTATAGATAGATTGGATAGATATAATCCAACGCCTGAAGTTGGGAAAATAGAAGCAACTAACCCATGCGGGGAGCAACCACTGCTCCCTAATGAAGCCTGCAATCTCGGCTCTATCAATCTTTCTTTGATGGTAAAAGATGATGCCATTGATTGGAAATTGTTGAAACAAACAGTTGATACAGCCACAGGTTTTCTTGATGATGTTGTTGATCGCTCTCAATTTCCACTTCCAAAAATCCGTAAAATGGCAAAGGTAAATCGCAAAATCGGTCTTGGTGTAATGGGTTGGGCTGATATGCTTATACAACTTGAAATCCCTTACAATTCAGGTAAAGCAATAGACCTTGCTAAAGAAGTAATGGAATTTATTGATTATCACTCAAAAGTTGAATCTATGAGACTTGCTAAAGAAAAAGGCTCATTCCCAAATTTCAAAGGAAGTATTTATAGTAATAGTACACTAACTCGCTCAAAGACTAAACTTGATTGGGACAAACTTAAACAAGAGATTAGAGAAAATGGAATCCGAAATGCTACTACCACTACAATTGCACCAACAGGTACGATTAGTATGATTGCAGATACTTCCAGTGGTATTGAGCCTATCTTTTCGTTAGTATATGTCAAGAATGTAATGGATGGAGAAAAATTACTCTATGTTAATAAATATTTTGAAAAAGTTGCTAAAGAGCAAGGATTCTATTCTAAAAAATTGATGGAAGAGATTTCCGAGAAAGGCTCTTTGCAAGATATTAAAAAAGTTCCTGAACAATTCAGAAATGTGTTTGTTACTGCCCATGATATTACACCCGAATGGCATATAAGAATGCAAGCTGCATTTCAAAAATATGTTGATAATGCTGTCTCCAAAACTATAAACTTTTCGCACAATGCAAAAAAAGAAGATATTAAAACTACTTATGAATTAGCATATCAATTAGGATGTAAAGGCGTAACAGTGTATCGTGATGGGAGTCGGGATGAACAGGTTATTAGTATAGGAAAAAGAATGCGTGAACAGGAAAAGAGGAGAATTGCACCTCGTCGCCGTCCTGCTACCACCGTGGGTGTTACTAAAAGAATAGACACAGGCTGTGGCCATTTATATGTTACAATAAATACAGACGAAAGCGGGGCTTGCGAGGTCTTTACCCAAATGGGAAAGGTGGGGGGCTGTGCCTCTGCTCAATTGGAAGCTATTGCCCGATTGATATCATTGACTCTACGCTCTAATATTAAGATTGAATCTATTATTAAACAGCTCAGAGGAATTCGCTGCCCTTCTCCAATGTGGTCCAAAGGAAAAATGATTCTATCCTGTGCTGATGGAATTGCAAATGCTTTAGAAGAGTTTATTGCCCAGAATGGAAATGGATTAAAAAATAAACCTGAAAAGAAAATTCAACCCGATAACTCTTCAGAAGATTCTAATTTGTTACTTGCCGGTTTAGGTTCTATCTGTCCTGAATGTGGAGCAGCATTAGAATTTAAAGAAGGCTGTAAAACCTGCCCAATATGTGGATGGTCAAAGTGTAGTTAGTTAATTGGTTACATAGTTAATTAGTGAACTGGTTAAATTGGTTTAAATTGTAAAATTGAATAAAAAATAGATAGAAATTTTGAGGAGGATACTATGTTTAAAAAGTTGCTTTTCATTATTTTTTTGCTTATAGGCTTTCTGTTTTCAGAAAGTTTTGCAATAGAACCACATTTTATGAAAGACCCCGCCATCTCACCAGATGGAGAAACCGTCTGCTTCTCTTATATGTCTGATTTGTGGATAGTCCCATTTAAGGGCGGAGAGGCAAAAAGAATAATCGTCTCAAAAGGAGAAGACTCTGGCCCTGTTTTTTCGCCAGATGGAAAATGGATTGCTTTTAATTCCAATAGAGATGGTCAAAAAAATATTTATATCATTCCATCTGAAGGTGGAGAAGCAAAGTGTATTTCTAAAGAAGGATTACAAGTATGCGATTGGTTCAATAATGGAAAAAAATTGCTTGCTTCCGGATATGAAGTTGATCTGGGTGCTAATCTGTTCTCTGTTCGCAAGCTGGCGGATGAAAAAAGACCAACAGAAATTACTGCAATTGGTGATTTTTATTCAAAATTATCTCCAGATAATAAGAAAATTATATTTAATCGTGGTGGGATGGCTTATCGCGAAGCATATCACGGAAGTATCAATGGCGAATTGTGGGAATATGATATTAAGGATAAAATTTATACAAGATTAACTAATACAGATTATACCGAGCGGTATCCAGTTTATTCTTATGTTAATGATAGAATCTATTTTGCAGCAACAAAAGGTAGAATCTTCCAATTATATTATGCTGTCCCGACAGGTCGGAATGATCTTGAAAATAGAATACAAATTTCTAACTTTGATATCTGGTCTGTTAGGGACATTGATATCGCGCGAGAAAATGATAGGATCGTATTTGAAAGGTTTGATGAAATATGGAAATACAATCCCCAAAATAATAAGGTTGATAAGTTGAACATTGAAATAAAGCAAGATTGCATTGAAAATTTTGAAGTAAAAGAAGAAGTCTGTAACTCAGCTAATAAATATGCAATATCACCTGATGGAAAATTAATAGCTTTCTGTTATAAATATGACCTCTTTGCAGTCCCAGAAAAAGACGATGAAGTTAAACAAATAACCTTTGACCAGATTGGCATTATAGATATTGTAATTATGCCCGATAATCACACAATATTTTTTACAAGATTTGAAGAAGGACAAACAGAACTTTATAAAGTCAATATAAGGGATATTGATAATATTGAAAAAATCAAATGGTTCTCTAATGGAAAATTTGTTGAAGATATTAAGTCTGGCTATGAGGATTATTTATTGGTATATTATTCTGATGAAGTTTCAAAAAATAAATTAGCAAGCTTGAATTTCAAAACAGGAAAAGTTAAAAAGATTATATCTGACCATGTTCTTTCGCTTCATAATTGTGCCTGGAGTAAAGATGGAAGATATCTTTTATATGTAACCGTAGAAGAAGGCTCATGGGACCGTGATTTGTATATATATGATTTTGAAACTAAGGAAAAAAGATTAATAACTCCATATCATGGTTGGATAGGTGCACCATATTGGGGCATGAAGGGAGATTTTGCTTTCTTTACTGAAGATGGTGAAATATATAAAATAGAACTGCAAGCTAAAGAAGATTTCTGGGATGAAGAAGATAATTGGAAACCAATTTTGGCTGAAGAAAATAAGAAAACGATAGAGAAAGATAAGGAAGAAAAAGGTAAAGAGGAGGAAAAGAAAGAGAAAAAAGAAGAAGTAAACTCTATAATAATTGATTTTGAGGATATTGATAAAAGAATTTATGAGCTTGTTTCAAAAAGGGGAAATAATTGGGTAGTTGCTACAATTACAGATAGTATGATTTGTTATCTGAATTCATATAACAGAAAATATACATTACGAAAAGTTGATTACAAAGGGAAAAAAGATGAGGAATTCTATAAATTTTCAGCAGAAATTGAATATTTAACTTACAATGAAACTAATAAATGCTTCTACTATGTTGAAAATAATTCAATAAAAAAATTATCAATGGATAAGAAACCTGAAGTGATTGAATTTAATTTCAAATATAAATATAACAGATTTGCACTTAATAAAACTGTTTTTGAACAAGCCTGGACCATTTTTGGTAAAAGATTTTATGACCCGAACATGCACGGACAAGATTGGAAAGCACTTTATAAAAGATTTCATCCTTATATGGATTATGCGTATACACCACAAATTATGGATGATATAATATCAGAGATGATTGGGGAATTGGATGCTTCTCATACAGGATTTTATCCAAGAGATGAAGGTGGCGTTCATCAGTATGAACAAGCATTTGGCGGGTTTATTCTTGATTATTTTGATATACCCAACAAAGGAATTAGATTTAAAAAGATCTTTAGAAAGTCAAAACTGAATATGCCTTATGGTATAAAGCCTGGAGATGTTTTACTTTCTGTTGATGGTGTAGAAATAAATTCGGAAACTGCTATTACTCCTCTCTTTCTTAACAAGGTAGATGATAAAATTAAATTGGAAATACAAGTGAAAGATAGCATAAAAACTGTTGAAATAAAAGGTCTTTCCCCGTGGAAAAACAGAAGAATGAATTATGATAACTGGGTTGATGAAAGGAGAGAGTTAGTTGATAAATTAACTGATAGTAAAGTTGGTTATGCACATATTCGTTCAATGGGACATTCCAGTTATGTGAAATTTGTTCAAGATATTTTTGCAAGAAACCAAGATAAAGATGCCTTGATTATTGATGTACGAAATAATCCTGGCGGTTGGATACACGATTTATTGGTAGAATTGCTTACAAAAAAATCCTATGCATATACAACAAATAGATTATTCGATGCAAGAAAACAAACTTTCCCATCTGATACTTGGGAGAAACCATTAATATTACTCATAAATGAACATTCCTTTTCTGACGCTGAAATATTTCCAATTTTATTCAAACAATTGAATTTAGGGAAAGTTGTTGGTATGCCCACTTGTGGTGCAGTTATAGGAACTGGACATATTGAATTTATGGATGGCTCAAGTATGCGTATGCCCAGGACAGGTTGGTTTACACCAGATGATATTAATATGGAAGGAATGGGCGCAAAACCTGATATCCTTGTTGACCAGACTCCAGAACAGAAAATTGCAGACGATGATGTGCAGTTGAAAAGAGCGATTGAGGAAATATTGAGAGAGGTAAACCTACTTCGCTGAAGCTTCGTAGGTCAAGAAGGTAAAAGATGAATTTGATGAGCCACAAAATCACACGAAAAACCACGAAAAGGTCTTTTGATAAATAAGAATAAATGATTTTTGAAAATAGGAATAATAAGTTAATTTTTGTGTGTTTTTGTGGCTAATAAGTAAAAGGTAAAAGTAACACAATCCATGCCAAAGGCAGACAGGCGTTCTCTATTGTGAATGTAGAATTAATAAAGTAAAAAGTAGAAAGTTTATCCAGTGGAATTATTTTTTTGTATTCCACCACAGCTTTTGGTACAAATTTGCTATCCTATGTGAAGTCTTTGGATCCAAATCAGCATCTTTACCCTTGAAACCCGACTCGGGCTCTGCGAGCTCGAGTCGGGTTTCAGATAACAATTTCATCTTTCTTGACATTCTGAGTAAAGAGACAAAGTGTCCCTCCAGATTCAGCTCGTTCCATAAATAAGGACCCGAATTGAATTGGAAAACTTGACAACTAATAAAACAAAATCAGTAAGAAAATAAATCTTTGTGTTCTCTGTCGCAAGCTGGCAGATTGAACCATCGGAGGTGAAATGAAAAAAGGCTGGATTATAGTAATAATAATCATTGTAATTTTAATAATAATGGGCATTTTAAAATACAATTCATTTGTAAGAATGAAAGTAGAGATAGATAATGCCTGGGCAGAAATTGACAATCAGTTAAAACGCAGATATGACCTTATTCCTAATTATGTCGAAACTGTCAAAGGTTATGCAGCACACGAGAAAGAAGTGTTTACTGAAGTTACAGAAGCCAGAGCAAGTGTTGGCAAAGCCACAACTCGTGAGCAAACAATCAATGCTAATAATGAACTCACCGGAGCACTTTCTCGTTTGCTGTTAGTTGTAGAACGTTATCCTGATTTAAAAGCTAATACAAATTTCATTAGATTACAGGATGAATTGGCCGGAACAGAAAACCGCATTGCCGTCTCAAGAAGAAGATATAACGAATCAGTTAAAAATTTCAATAAGAAAATTGTTGTATTCCCAAACAATATGATTGCTGGAATGTTTGGATTTACAAAGGAGGTTTTCTTTGAGATTCAGGAAGTTGAAAAAGTAACACCAAAAGTTAAGTTCTAAAAGGAAATAAGGGCATCGGGATATAGGAAATAGGGATATAGACACATAAAAGTAAGGCAAGGATTATATTACACATTATATATGGCATCCTTTTTTATTATAGTATTAAAGATGAAATTCACCCTTCGTCCCGATTTATCGGGACTACGCCCGTCCTCCGTAGAAGTTCTCTACTTCGGAGGATGGAGAGAACGGGTATTTGTTTTCCCGACATGTCGGGATTAAAATTTGGATTTTATCTCCAATTCCTGAGCCCCCGATTCAATCGAGGGCAGGAACGGGCTTAATTAGGGATAGAATTTTAATCTTTGATTTTTAATCTTTGCGTTTTACAGCGCTATGCATTCCTAAAATATAATGTTATCTCAGAAGTTTATTGAAGAGCATTGGGCAAGGATAACTTTAACCTCCTTTCTTCTTTTGCCCTTTGCTCTTCTTTTTAGTTTTATATTGAAAGTTCGTAGGTTTTGTTTTACGATAGGAATGTTTAAACAATACAATTCAAAATGTAAGATTATTAGTGTTGGAAATTTAGTAGTTGGAGGAACTGGTAAAACACCATTTACCATTTTGTTAGCAAAATATTTGAAATCATCCAAAGGATCCACCTCTGGCGGAAAAGGAAACTCGGTAGCAGTGTCTCACAGGGGATATAAGGGAAAATTTGAGAATATGGTAAAATTAATTTCTGATGAAAATTCTGTTTATGATTGTGCAAAAGATGCTGGTGATGAACCATTTTTATTGGCACAGAATTTGTTGGGAATTCCAGTAATTGTGGGAAAGAATCGCACGAAAGCAATTAAATGTTTGGAAAAAAAGTTTTCGCCAGATTATATTATTTTAGATGATTCATTTCAGCATCTTAAAGTAAAACATGATATTGATTTTTTACTATTCAGTGCAAAGAATTCTCTTGGAAATGGCTTTGTGATGCCTGCGGGGATGCTTCGTGAACCTAAAAGTGCAATCAAATTTGCAGATGTTGTTGTTTTTAATGATTGTTCTGATGATTTTAAGATTCCCAAAGAAATGAGTAAATTTCAAAAACCAATTTTTCAAACTGAATATGAAATTGAAAATTTTATAAATTATCAAACAGATGAAAATGAAGATAGTAGTTATTTTAAAGAGAAAAAGATATACTTAATTTCCGGAATCGGTAATCCAGAATCATTTGAAAACAGTATAAAGAGTTCAGGGATTGATTTTTCGCACCATTTTATTTTTCCAGACCATTATTATTTTAGATATGAGAATGATATTCGTCCAATTATTCGGAAAGGACTCAAGGAAAAGATTGACACTATTTTGACAACTGAAAAGGATTTTATGAAATTGCAAAATTTCCCTTTATATGAAATTAATTTTTATTATGCTAAATTAAATATTAAAATAATTCCGATGTATCGGAAGAAAAAATTTGAAGAGTTGATAAAAAGTATAAAGTGATGTCTAAAGTCAAATACAATTTTTGTAGATACAATATCTTTATGCTTTGTATCTTTATGATAAAAAATTATCGGAGGATAAATGGCTTTTATATCAAATAGTAATAAGATTGTAGTGGAGTTTCAAAATTACATTAATACAGTTGAAAAATCTTTAGATGTGTTATCAGATGTATTTTTAAAATATATTCGGAATCCTAAAAAGATTGAGGAGTTTACAAATCCTGTTCATAAATATGAGGCAGAAGCTGATGACATTAAAGATAAGATTGAGCAGGAGCTATTTCGCGGTTCACTCTTGCCCGACGCAAGGGAGGACATTTTTAATATTGTATCCTGTTATGATAGTATTCCTGGTGTGGCACAAAAGATTTTAGAATTTTTTGCTATACAAACAATAAGCATACCAGAGCAATTTACCGAGCAGTTAAAAGAGTTGTTTGTAAAAAGCATAGAGGGTGCAAAAAAACTAAATAATGCAGCACAATATCTCCTTTCTGATTTGAATAAAACTAAAGATATGCTTGAATGCATTGATGTTATTGAAAGTCAAGTTGACCATTTAGAACGCGATTTAGTACTTAACATTTTTAACGCGCATATTAAATTGGCAAAGAAGCTTTTACTACAAGAATTTGTTTCTAAAATTGCACAAATATCTGATGAAGCTGCTCATGTAGCAGAGAGAATGCTAATTTTTTGCATAAAAAATAAGGCTTAGAACTTTGAGTTTTTATTTACTTGGTGCCATTTTTCTTGGCTGGTCTCTTGGCACAAATGATGCTGCAAATGTCTTTGGCACAGCAGTTGCGACCAGAAGTGTAAAATACAGAAGAGCGGTTATTCTTACTGCTATTTTTGTAATTTTGGGTGCAATAATAAATGGCAGACCAGGCATTAATACTTTGGATAGTATTACACACCAAAATTTGTTTTCAGCATTTGTAGTATCTATCTCTGCTGGGATTGTTGTAATAGGTATGAGTTTTTTAAAATTACCTGTTTCAACTTCACAGGCAGTAATTGGTGGAATTTTAGGAGTTGGATTTATTAATCACAATATTGAATGGCGTCACTTAGTCAAAGTTGGAATTTGCTGGGTGAGCACTCCAATTGGAGCAGCAATTATCGCATTTCTCCTCTATTTTATATTTAGGCCTTTAATAAATAAAATTACAAATCCAATAAAAAGAAATAACATTTTAACAATTGGCTTGATTATTGCTGGGTCTTGCGGAGCTTATGCCCTGGGTGCTAATAATGTTGCAAATGTAATTGGCGTTTTTGTTGGTGAAGGGAACGGGATGTTGAACCCCTTGACAGCTACTATAATTGGTGGTAGTGCAATTGCATTTGGAACCCTTACTTATAGTAGAAAGGTGATGTATACAGTTGGGAAGAATCTGGTTGTCTTAGACTCTTTTACCGCTTTTATAGCTGTTCTTGCAGAAGCAATAACTGTCTATATTTACGCACTTATTGGCGTGCCGGTTTCAACATCACAAGCAATCGTTGGTGCAGTTTTAGGGATTGGTATTCTGAAAGGAATTCGTACAATTAGGAAAAAAACTTTAAGAAATATCTTGCTTGGATGGATAGCAACACCTGTAATTGCAGCAATTGTCTCTTTTGGAATATTTAAGATTATTAAATTTGTAAAACTGTATTAAATATTGAAATAGGTTGTTGTTAGAAATATAATTTATGGAAAATATATTAATAGTAATATCAGATTTGACCCAAAATATATTATTACTAACAATATATCTTTGTATCTGTATTAGTTACTCAAGTTTCGCATGAGATATTATAAAAAGTTAATTATGATTTATTCAGTAAGTCCCGCTTCTATTGAACTTGAATAACTAATTGCAAATATCTAATTTTCACCCTTCGCAGTAGCAATGCTACTGCTACGGAGAACGGGTCTAATGAAATGACAAATGTCAAATAAAAATAAATTCGATTTATATGCCCTTAGTCCCGACTTGTCAGGAAAAAGATAAAGAAAAAACATATTTTAGAAGCTAATGAATTAAATTTAATTTTCTCATCAATTATCATTAAATCAAAGCAGAACAAATAAGTTTGACATTTAGATTTTGACATTTTATTTATCATTAGAAATTATGACTTTGAAATTAATTTAACCTTACTCAAATTGTGCAGTAGGTACTTTAAGAAATTAAATATGACTTATTTAATAATTTTCACTCCTGCGAAACTTGTATTAGTTATTTTTGTTTTATAAGTGATTCACAATGGAAGAAAGGAGTTTATGCAGTTCATAGATACACACGCTCATCTGAATTTTTCTGATTATGATAAAGATAGGGATGAGATTATCGTTTCTGCTTTTAAAAATGGTGTGAAATATATCATCAATGTTGGGACTGATTTGAACACATCCAAAGAATCTATTAGTTTAAGCAAAAAATATGATAAAATTTTTGCAACTGTTGGATGGCATCCGCATGATGCTGAATCTTATGATGAAAATGAGTTATTAAAACTACTTAATAATAAAAAGATTGTTGCTATTGGCGAAATAGGTCTTGATTATTATAGAAATTTATCGCCCAAAAATATTCAAAAAGAAGTATTTGAAAAACAGATAAAAGTTGCAATTGATAAAAACCTCCCGATAATAATTCACGATAGAAATGCTCATAATGATGTGTTGGAAATATTGAAAAAGTATAATCCAAAAAAGGTTGTATTTCACTGCTTTTCAAGTGATTATTCACTTTTATGTAAGATTATAGAAAAGGGATGGCATGCTTCTTTTACTGGAAGTGTAACATTTAAAAAAGGTGAATATTATTCAATAATTAAGGATATTCCAGAAGATAGATTTTTTGTAGAAACCGATGCACCATTTTTGACTCCAAAACCTTTTCGCGGTAAAAGGAATCATCCTGAATATGTAAGATATATTATTGAATTTATCGCTGAGGTTAAGGAGAAAAATCCAGAGCAGATAGCGGAAATGACAACGATAAATGCAGAAAAATTTTTTGATTTTTCAAGAAAAACTTGATTAGAAAAATTTATTGCAAAATAGTTTGCCTAATTTTATAGTAGATAAATTAATGAGCTCAATTTGAAAACGGTTAACGGATGACGCCTTACCAAACGAGCATCGCAACCGGAACCGTTTAACGAAATATTAAATGGAGGTAAGATGGCAGTAAAGATTGATAAGGAAAAATGTATTGGCTGTGGCGTATGCGTGGATGTCTGCCCCACGGAGGCACTCTCTCTTGTGGATGATATTGCTGTTTGTGACGAGGAATTGTGTGTTGATTGTGGCACTTGTATCCCCGAATGCCCATCTGAAGCAATTTCTGAATAAGACCCAAATTATTCAAAAGCCATCTCTCCATAATTTAGTGGATGGATGGCTTTTTTCGGTATGATTTATGAAAAAAATATTAATTATTATTTTCTCAATTTTATCTGTTAGTTGCTCATCTCAATTAAAAGAGGTTAATAATATTGATAAACCAGATATAGCAGATTCATTAAAAACTCAACGACTAATAGAGCAATATAAAATTATTTTTAACAATCAGCAAAAAGAAATAGATTCATTATATCAAATTGTTGCGGAGTTACAGGATTCAATTAATTTTTTGAATAGCACAATTAGAATCAAGAACAATGCCAAATTTCCTGATTCCTTATTATTTGCAGGTTATAGATTTGACCTCACAAATGAGAGATTAAGGCAAAAATTTATAAAATGTTACAAAGCTGAATTAAAGTATGCGTATCGGTATATCCCACGCAGCGGTAAATATTTTCCTGTTATTGAAGAGATATTACAACAGTATAATCTTCCAGCAGATATGAAATATTTAGCGACAGCAGAAAGTTATTTGAGTCCCTGGGCAAAATCATCTGTAGGCGCAACTGGTTTCTGGCAATTTATGAAATCTACAGCAAAATACTATGACTTACAGATTAATCAGTTTGTGGACCAACGAATGGATATTTATGCTTCAACAAAAGCTGCTTGTGAGTATATTTTATGGGCTCATAAATCTTTACAAAAGATGGGAGCAGATGACCTGCTTCTTGCTATATGCTCCTTTAATGCAGGTCTTGGGAACATTCAAAAGGCTATTAAAGAACAAGGTGGGAAGAACTTTTTCAGTTTGATTCAGAGAATGAGTGAAACCGATGATTATATCTGGAGAGCATTGGCAATTAAATATATATCTGAAAATGAAGAAAAAGTTTTTACTAAGAAATTTGAACGAGAAGAGAATTTGCTATCTACTTGTAAGACTGTAAACCTAACCTTGAAAGGCTATTACAAATTGGACGATTGGGCTCAGGCGCAAGGCACAGTAATTAAAAAAGTTTGGGAACTAAATCCATGGATAAAAATTTATAGAAGGAATCGATATAAATACTCACCAATAAATGATGTAGTTGTTAGTCCCGGAATCTATACTGTATTTATACCCAAGAATTCAATACCTGATAAAAATAGATTATTATACATTGAAAAGCAGTTTTTAAATAAAAATGAGGGATATTTTGCAATAGAGCATGTCGTAAAGAGAGGAGAAAATTTATCAATAATTTCAAAAAGGTATAATACAACTGTTTCTGAACTAATCCGTATAAATGGACTTCCCTCAACTCTTATTTATCCAGGACAGCGATTGAATTTACTTTCTACACATGGGAAGTATTATATGGTAAAGAAAGGTGATTCGCTTTACAAAATTGCAAAAAAACTGGGTGTTCCCCAGCAAACACTTATTAAGAAGAACAATCTTGTGATAAAAAATAAAGGTGGCAAAAGGATCGTTTATATCTATCCGGGGCAGAAGATTTATTTTTAAAACGATATTTACAAAATTATGCTAAATCAAATAAAGAAATATTTTCCGATAAATTTATCTTAGAAGCAGCATCTTCTTAACTGCTGATTTATCTGCGGAAGATAATCTACAAAAATATATTCCGCTTGGCAGTTGCTTGCCTTTTTCATCTTTTCCATCCCATTTAATTGAAGATTGACTATTTATCCCGAAAGCAATCGGGAACAATTTTCGAACCAATTGACCTTTTACATTATAAATTTTAATTCGTGGTTTTTCGTGTGATTTCGTGGCTAAAAAAGATATAGTAGTGGAACTGTTGAAGGGATTAGGGAAACAACTAATGAATACTTCGGATGTATTTGAATAAGGCAAATTATCAACAGACAATATAGAGTCTGTTTTTACCTCAATCACTTCTGAAGGCGGACTATAGCCTTGCTCATAAACTGATGTAACATAATAATAATATGTTGTGTAGCTTTGCACATTTGTATCAATATATGTTGTGTCTGCATTACGCTTAAGAAATTCATCATCACGAAAAACATTGTAAGCATAATTTCTTCTGTTTTCCGGTGGCTGCCAGAAAAGATGAACACCTTGTTCATCTGTATGAGCCCTAAATTTTATCGGTGGCTCAAAAGAGTAAGGAGGATGATACTGACCCAATCTTTGAAAATCATATTGATAGGTTTTCCACTCAATCTGGAGAGGGTCATAAGGAACATTTAAATTATATACATAAATCCACAAACTATCCAAATCTTGTGAGTATGTAACTAAATCTAACATACCGTCTTGATTTACATCTCCAAATACTCCGGAATTACTCGATGTAAATCCTCGGGGTCGTAAAGGAAAGCCATCAACACTATCACCATTACAATGCCTCCCTTCAATATAGCCTAAAAGAGGAGGGGTTGTTGCAAAATTTGAATCAAATATTATTTCTTTTCCAGATGAATCATCAATATTCCCTATAATAATCGGTCCCATTACATCTCCAAAACTATAATAGGGAGCATTTGAAAAGTATTCACCATTTACATTATAGATATATATTGTATTATTAGACTGATATGTGTTATGGCATCCACAAATTATTTCTAATGAGCCATCATTATCTAAATCAGCAACAGAAGGGGGGCACATTGTAATATCAGGGAATTGTCTGGGCCATCCGTTAAGAACAGAACCATCGTATTTATAAACACATAAACCTGTTGGTTGAGGAGTTGTGTAATTGCCTGAAGCAGGTGCGATTATTTCCAAGAAACCATCTCCTGTTAAATCTGCAAGAATAGGTGAAGTACTCCAATAATTAGCATTTCCATTAAAAGGCTGTTGTGGCCAACCGTTCATTATTGTCCCATCAGGTTTAAATATATAAAGATTTCTGTCATGTGCCGCACATATTATTTCAGGAATTCCATCATTGTCAACATCTCCAACCGCTGGAGGACAAGCTACTCCTCCATCTATATAAAAGGGAAAGTTCTCATTATAATTTTCTCCATCAATAGTGACGACATAAAGACCACATTGATGGTTATAATCAGTATTGCCCCACATAATCTCTTTTTGTCCATCTCCATCAATATCATATGCTACAGCAGTGGTAATTGTTCGGCAATGAACACCTCCATAACTTCCAAAATGTTTAGGCCATCCTGGTATATTGTTGCCATCTTTATTTAAAATATATACCCATCCACTTCTTGTGGTCTGCAAAATTTCTAAATAGCCATCACTATTTACATCAGCAAGTGACATTGTGGGTTGAGCTTCATTAGCCGTATTTGTTGTCCATAAATATTCTCCTTGATAGTTTATAGTAAATGTTGTATTATAGTTAGAAACAACTATCTCTAAATATGGGTCATCATTAATATTAACAACTCCCACCCCATCCTGGGCGCAAAATGAAGTATTTTGCTCAGCAGAATAAGGGAATCCTGGCAATTGATTATATTCAGCAGTTAATTTTACAGAAAAGAATAATAAAAACAATACAAATAAACTGATACTTACTTTTTTCATATATTCCTCTTTTCCTTTATGAATTAATGAGTTATGCAAAAAACCCTTTTCTTGTCATTCCCTACTTGATGCGGAATCCCAAATCCTTTGTTTTAATGGAT
>JAYEOL010000075.1 GCA_034722995.1 Candidatus Cloacimonadota bacterium
CATAATAATTTCTTTCCGTTACTATGTTGGAATTTCTCTGTTTCTCTTTTTCTTTTTTATTTTATCATATTGTCAACTATTTAGTTATGGCATTCTAACAACGTTTGAGCTCACCTGCCGCCGAGCGAAGCGAGGGAACAAAAACGCCGCGCGTTTTTGCGGTCAGGTGCAGCGAATTGTTAGGTGTTTTTATACAACTTCATCAAGATTTTTCGTTGATGGAGACCTTCCCAATGATTTCATCTTTTTTGAATATGCAACTCCATTCAAAATAAGAAATAGTAGTGCAGGAACTAAGAGCCACCAGCTCCAAACAAAGCACATGATAAGAAGAACGAGAAATAGAAATAAAGTTGTTCCTTGAAGTTTTGTCCAGCGATAATAGTTTCGATTTTTCTGCTTGATATCATCCATGTTTTTCTTTTTTGGGTCTGATGGATTCTCTTTTACGATTCGATTCATATATTTTTTCTTAAATAATCGTTTCTGGAGCGTAGCCCAAATGAACAAAAATATAGACATGGCAAATAAAGCAAGAGCAATTCTTAAAGAGAACCATATGATAATAATACTAGCAATAAAAGACCAGAATGAAACGACAATCTTTCCATATCCAATGTGATAAGAGGTTCCACGGCTTTTTGAATTTTGAAGTATCCTTTCATATTTATCCATTATTTCACCTATATAGATAATTTACACCTAACTATTAATTATACTGCACCCTGCAGTCTAACATTCCTATCTTATTCGTTAACAACTTAATATAATAATGCAAGTTACCAAAATATATAAATGAGAAAAAGCTTGCATTATATTTGCCCTTACTAATTTATTTGTCCCATTAGAAGTTGTCCTTCTAAAGAGGTGTAATTCATTGTCAAACAAAGTCATGCTGTCAAGAAAAAAAATCTTGGAGATAAATTATGCCAAAACCAAAATTATTGGATATGGTTAGAAATCAGATAAGATTAAAACATTATAGCATCCGCACAGAAGAAGCTTATGTAATCTGGATTAAGAAATTTATCTTTTTTCATAATAAAAGACATCCGAAAGATATGAGTGAAGAAGAAGTAAAAGAATTTCTTACTTACTTAGCAGTTGATAAAAAGGTCTCTGCATCTACACAAAATCAAGCACTATCTGCTCTTCTTTTTTTGTATAAAAATGTTCTGAAAAAAGAGTTGAAATTCATCAAAAATACTGTTTCAGCCAAAAGACATAGACACATTCCAGTTGTTTTTTCACGAGAAGAAATAGAAAAGATTTTCTATTACTTAAAAGAGACAAACTGGCTTATTGCAAATTTGCTTTACGGCTCCGGATTGAGATTAATGGAATCTATTCGTCTGCGGATACAAGATATTGATTTTGACTATAATCAGATTATAGTTAGAAGTGGAAAGGGTGAAAAAGACAGAAAAACAATGCTGCCGTTATCTCTGAAAATGCATTTGAGAAATCAGATAGATAAAGTAAAAATTATTCACTCTGAAGATATAAGAGATGGTTATGGAGATGTATTTTTGCCTTATGCTCTATCAAGAAAGTATCCAAATGCGAGCAAAGAGTTCGGCTGGCAGTGGATTTTCCCTGCTTCAAAAAGGTCAATTGACCCAAGATCTGGAATTATACGTCGCCACCATATTTCTGAAACCGTTCTTCAAAGAGCTGTAAAAAAAGCTGTGAAAAAAACTGGTATAACCAAACCCGCAAGCTGCCATACCTTTCGCCACAGTTTTGCTACTCATTTATTAGAGAATGGTTATGACATCAGAACAGTTCAAGAACTCTTAGGTCATAAGGATGTCCGCACCACTATGATTTATACTCATGTCTTAAATAAAGGCGGTTTAGGTGTTAAAAGTCCACTGGATTAGTAAACTATGTAACTTGAGTTATCCCGATAAATCGGGATGACTTAAGTTGCTTTGGCAATTCAACTTAACTCAATTCCTTCGGACTTAAGTCAAGTCTCATTCCTGAAAATACAAAATAGCTAAATTAAAAATATTTGTCCGTGATAGTTCGCCTGCCTTGCCAAAGTTTTAACGAAGGCTGGTGGCTAATTTAATTCCGATGTTCTACAAAACAATAAAATCACTTTTAGGATGAACTTTTATTATCGATTTGTTAGCTATCTTAAATAAACTTGACCTTGATTTTCTTTCTAACGCGTTCAAAATGTTTATCCATTGTTACAACTATCAAATCCTTCTCTTCAGCGATTTTACATTGGTATGAATCATCAAAATCTAAATCATTTTCATCTCTAAATTCAGATAACGCCAAATATGCTTGTCTTGACAATGAAACGATATCTATTTTTGAAAGAATATCTGATACAAAGCGAGTAAATATCCTTTCTTTCTTTTGCCTAAAGAGTATCACGCCGATAGAATGTAATGTAAAATTTGAAATTGATATGTTGCCCAGACTGTTATTCAAAATTTTCTTGCAGTCAGCTGATTTTTCTTGTGATAATAAAATTTCCAGGAAGATATTAGTATCAAACAAATACATTATCTCCACTCCGTTGATTGGTGTTGTAATTCTACCGAAGAATATTGGTCTTTGATATCAGATAAGCCGCCTTCCCAGGTAAAATCAAATTGAGCTGGAATAGTCTCATGCATTTTTTTTGTTATCAGGAAATTAATGAAATCTAATACTTCCCTTTTCAAATTGTCTGGCAATGAATTTAATTTACTTTCTATTGAATTGGCATCCATTTTATTTTTTCCTTTCATCTAATGTTTTTAGTGTATTCATAAATATTAAATCCTACCTTAAATCAATCTAATATCTTTTAAAGAAGTTTGTCAAATATTTTATAAAAAACTTGTATCATTTTAATATTGAAAAATATTTTGATTGTCAGAAATTAATTAAAATTTTGATAAATATATGTTCTACAAAACCTTAAAACCATTTTTAGCAAAGTCGGGTTTAATCAGTCAGTTCAATCATCTGGCGGAAACAAAAACGCCAAAGCAAGTCTTCGGCCTAAATGCTTCGGCAAAATCTCTCTTACTTGCTCATCTTTTTTATACCGCAAAGCAAAATGTGCTGTTCGTTACCACTAATGATGTAATAGCAAGAAACACTTGTGATGACCTAAAGATTTTGCTTGGAAATGATAATGTTCATTTTTTACCAGAATATGAACTTTTGCACTATGAAGAATTTTCACCACAACAGAGCTGTCTTGTTGAGCGAAGTAATACATTAAGCAAAGCAGTCCTGGGTGAATCTGGAATTTTTATTGTTTCTATTAAAGAATTTCTTCGTAATATTAATCATCACGAAAATTACAAAACGAATATTATTTCTCTATCAAAAGGAAAGGAATATAATTTAGAAAAGCTTGTTTCAGATTTAATCGCTTGCGGATATAGTCATACGAGTCAGGTTTCGCAAATAGGAGAGATAAGCAAACGAGGTGGAATTTTAGATATATTTTCTCCTCAATATCAGAATCCGTTCAGATTAGAATTCTTTGGCAATGAGGTTGTGTCTATAAGAGAGTTTTCTGCCCAATCCCAGTGCTCCATGGATGATAGCTACACTAAGATAACCATCCAACCAATCCGAGAATTTTCTCTTAATAATCTTTCTTCATCATCTCCGGATGAACTTTTAGAAAGAATTTCTTCAAAAGGCTTTTATGATGGCATTGAACAGGATTTGGCAAAACTTCTGAAAAGAACTGCAACTTTTTCTGAATATTTCAATCCACAAGACACATTTTTAGTGTTTGATGAATTTCAAAATTTTTCAAATATTGAGGAATTACTTTTTGATGAGGTAAAGAAAAATTACAAAGATAAGATTATTACTATTTTAGAAAATATTATTGCTAAACCATATAAGCTATTTTCAAAATTCAGTAGTTTGAGCCTTAAAAAATTTTCTACATTCTATTTTAATCGTAGTAACTATCATCTTTCAGAATATTCACTCTATATTCCATTTAAATCCCAGATTCACCCCGTTAGATGCTCTTGTCCTGTTAGATGCCCACCTTCCGATGGGATGCTATCTAACGGGGTAAATTTCAATAGCAACTTTACTCTTTTAAATACTGAAATAGATTCTCTTTTGCAAAAAGGTTATACCATTTTCATACAATCTGACAATAAAAGTCAGAGTGATAGGCTTCAAGAGATGCTGCCAGAATTTCAGGATAAAGTAAGATTTTTCGTAGACTCCCCCTCAGGAGGGAATGTTGGCGTTTTTCAGAATGGTTTTATTTTTGATGATGCTCATCTTGCAATTTTCACAGACCATGAAATATTTAATCGTTACAAACAGAAAAGACATTTTGTGCGATTCAAAAAAGCAGAAGCACTTGCAGATTATGAATCATTAAAAAATGGTGATTATGTTGTTCATATAGATTACGGCATCGGGATTTATCAAGGATTGGAAAAGTTGAAAATCAAGGATTCTGAAATGGATTGTCTTGCCATTCAGTATGCAAATACTGACAAAATTTATGTCCCAACAGAGCAATTAAATCTTATTTCCAAATTTTCAGCTCAAGAAGGTATTACTCCAGAGATTTATAGGATTGGTGGAAGAAAGTGGGAAAGAGTTAAAGGAAATGTAAGGAAAGAAATAGAAAGAATTGCTGCTGACCTTGTATATCTTTACGCACAAAGAAAATTAGCAAAAGGCTTTGCATTTTCCAAAGATTCTGAATGGCAAAAAAATCTGGAAGCATCATTCATTTATGAGGATACATCTGACCAGATAAAAGCTACCGAATATATCAAAAATGATATGGAATCTGCAATCCCAATGGAACGATTGATTTGTGGTGATGTTGGATTTGGAAAAACAGAAGTGGCAATCCGTGCTGCTTTCAAATCTGTTATGGACAGCAAACAGGTTGCCTTTCTGGCTCCAACAACCATTCTTACAGAACAGCATTATCTCACATTCTCAGAAAGGTTGAAAGATTATCCGATAAGAGTTGAGATGCTTAGTAGATTTATTACACCCAAAAACCAGAAGCGAATCATAGATGGTCTGCAATTTGGCGAGGTTGATATTGTAATTGGCACGCATAGACTGCTTTCTGATGATGTAAAATTTAAAGATTTGGGTCTGATTATTATTGATGAGGAACAAAGATTTGGCGTAAAGCACAAAGAGAAATTAAAGGCATTAAAGACATCCGCAGACATTCTTGTTCTTTCTGCAACTCCTATTCCGCGAACCCTTAATATGACTCTTTCAGGTGTTAAAGATATGACTATTATGGATATCCCACCGGAAAATCGCTTACCGATTCGTACTGCCATCATTCCATATAATGACGACATAATTGAATTAGCAATAAAGAGAGAGATTGATAGACAAGGACAGGTTTACTTTCTGCATAATAGGGTTGAAACTATTTATACTATGGAGCAGAGATTAAGTCACCAGATGCCTGATATCTCTTTTGTCGTTGCACATGCTCAAATGCCAGAAAGAGAGCTGGAAAGAATTATGCGGAATTTCTATCATAGTAAATTTGATGTTCTCGTATGTACCACAATAATTGAATCTGGAATTGATATTCCAAATGTTAATACAATTATAATAAACTATGCTGATAAGTTCGGATTGGCGCAGCTTTATCAATTACGAGGACGAGTTGGTCGTTCTGACCGTCAGGCTTATGCTTATCTTATTGTGCCAGGTAAGACTACTGAAGCAGCTAAAGAAAGGCTGAAAACTATTGAACAGAACGAGGCTCTTGGCTCTGGACTTAATATTGCAATGCGTGATTTAGAGATACGAGGAGCTGGTAATATCCTTGGTGAAAAACAACATGGTTTGATGAATACAGTCGGGATAAGTTTTTATAACCAGATCTTGAAAAAAGCAATTGAAAAAATTAGCAAAGGTGAAACTAAAGATATATTTGAAATAGAGAGAAGAAAGGCAAAAATTCAATGTGAAATTCCGTTCTATTTTCCAAAAGAGTACATTGAAGATGAAGCAATGCGATTGGTTTTCTATCGCAGGCTGAATAACTTAGAAAATGAAAAGGAATTCTATAAGCTTCAAAATGAAATGGTTGACAGATTTGGGAAATTACCACAGGTTGCAAAGTATGTTTTCAAATATTATTTAGTAAATTTCTGGGCTGAAAAATGCAAAATAAAATCTGTCTTTATTGGAAGAAGAAAGATTGTTATTGAGCCATTTAAATCAATGATTTCAAAAAGTAAAATTGAAAAGATTATAAAATCAACCAAGTTTGCTGTACATTTTAAACAGATAAAGGGATTTTCTATTATAGTAGATATTCCATATCTCAAGGATTCTTTGTATAATAAAATTGACAGATTCAATTCAAATTTTGATGTTTGTATTAAAATAATTAAAGTATTTGGAGAATGATTATTTATTTTATAATAAACTATAGGTCCACATTTTTAAGAGAATTTCTAATTATGGTTTAGGAGAATATAAATGAAAATAAAAAAATCTACCAAAATTTTTACTGTAGTATTAGTAGTGATTTGTGCATTTCTAATTATTAGAAACAATTTTATGAAAACTGATTCTAATAAAATTTTAGCAATGGTTAATGATGAGGTCATATATATTTCAGACCTTCAAGCCGAGGCAGAAAAATATGGTTCTGATTTGTCAAAGAATGATAAAAGGCTTATACTACAAGATTTAATTAATAAAGAAATACTAAAAGTCTATGCAGAGAAGAATAACTTCTTTGAAAATCCAGAAATAAGAGAAAATTTTAACTGGCAAAAGAGTATGGCAAAAACTGAATTACTATTAAAAACAATGCTTGAAGAGAAAGCCAATCAAAATGTCCAAATTTCTGACCGAGATTGTAAAGCATACATAAATGACCATCCTTTAATCAAGATAATGACAGTGGTTATTCCGATAAAAGATGGGAATTCTACAAAAGCAAAGAAAAAAATTTACAAAGCATACAATAAGTTAAAATCCGGTGCCAAGTTTGAAAATGTAAGAAACAAATTTGTTGATAAGATTTATAGGGGCACAAATAATGAACCTGAAATTGTGAAATCCGAGACTTTAAGACGAATGTTTCCTAACGAGTCAATAGACCTTTCAATTGGAGAATATACAAAACCAATTGCATCACCTTATGGATATTATATTATAAAAAGATATGATGACCCAGAATTTGAGGAGATAAAAAAACATATTAAAAATGAGGTTAGAAGCAAAAAAGAGGGTGCATTCCTAACAAATTATCTTGATAAAATTAGGTCAGGGATTACCATTTATGACAAAAATCTAAAGGAAGTACTTTCAGAAAATAAACCATCAACCGAATCTGATATTCTAATTGCAACTTATGATGATTATAAATTAAAATATAATGTTGTTAAAAAGTATCTTGATAACTTCTTAACAAAAGAGCAGAGGAATAATATGGAATTTGTAAACACCAAAGAGATTATAAAACAGATTGCTCTACAAGAATTCCTGAACAATGTTGCAATTGAAGAACATTCTGATACTATATCAACATTTATAAGTCAGTTGAAGGCTCAGGAACAGGAGTTTGAAAGTAAATGGGAAGATTTTGTTCTTGGTGAAATATACAAAAATGTGATTAGCCAGGAAATTGAGGTCTCAGATGAGGAGATTCAGAATTATTATCAAAATAATCAGGACGAATTTTATCAAGATGGAAAATTGAAATCTCTACCCAGGATGCGTAACAAAATAAATATGAAATTGAAACGAGAAAAACAGGATAAGTGGTTAGAAAAAGTAAGGCAAGATTATAATATAAAGATTGTGAAATATGAAAAATATCTATAAAGTTTTAGCATTATTATTTTTAGTTATTTTTGTTAGTCTTTGTATCCAATGCAGCAAAAGAGAAGGTAAAATCGTTGCAGAGGTGAGTGGAGAAAAGTTGTATGAAAATGAATTTCGTTCGCTTTTTACTGAACAGGAATGGCAAAATACATCTCTTGATGAAAAGAATGAGATTATAAAAGATTGGATTGAGATTACTCTTCTCTCTCATGAAGCTGAAAAAAGAGGATTAGATAAAGAAGTTAATGTAAAATTTAATATCAAATACAGCAAAAAGACTATTCTGGCAAATAAAATTTTAGCTGATGAGTTAAATAAAATTCATGTTACTGATGATGAAATCTTCACATATTACAATCTGAATAGAGCTCAGTTTACTAAACCGATTACTATATTTAAAATTCAAAAATTTATTGTAGAAAGCTGGACTATTGCTGATTCTGCAATAAAGTTATTTAACGGCGGTGAGGCATTCTATACTGTAGCAAAAAATCTTGGCAAAGATTATGTTGTAAGGTTTGTAGGGAAAGAAGATATCAATGAAAAATTTTGGAATTTCTTTTCGGGTATGAAAAAATGGAATATTCGTATTATTAAGGAAAAGGGAGAATTAAATATTGTTCAATTGTTAGATATAGAAAAGAAGAATGTTCCCATCCCATTTCAAAACATTAAAGATTCATTGAAAACTACACTAATTGAAAATAACCGAAAATCTTTTTTAGATAATGCCTTAGATAGTTTGAAAATAAAATATAAAGCAAAGATATTTTAGTTGAATCGGTTGAATCGGTTGAACCAGTTCGTTCAACCAAATCGGAGGTATTATGGAAGATATACGAGATTTGAAAGTATATATTGAAGCATTAAACTTTTCTAATCTTATATGGAAAATATGCAAAGGATGGGATAATTTTTCTAAAAGAACAGTTGGAATTCAGTTAGTACGAGCAGCAGATTCAATCTCCGCAAATATTGCAGAGGGGTATGGTCGGTTTCATTATAAGGAAAATTTGAAGTTCTGCTATTATGCAAGAGGCTCTTTTGAAGAAACAAAAGATTGGTTAAGAAAAGCATATACGAGGGATTTAATAATTGGAAAAGAAAAAGATAATATTGAGAATTTTTTAATACCCTTTGTAAAACAACTTAATGCATACATTAATTATATTAAGAATTGTATGAATAGTAAACCAAGTTCAACCAGTTGAATCAGTTGAACCAGTTGAATCGGTTGAATCAGTTAACCAGTTCAACTATTTTAACTAAACTAAAAGGAGAAAAATGTTGAAACGAAGTGGAAATCCCGATGTATCGGGGAAAAAAACTTATATTGCACTTTTATTAGTGCTTTTATGCACCACTTTATTAGCCGAAGAAGTGGATGAGATCGCTGCAGTTGTAGGAAATGAGACTATTCTCAAATCAGAAGTGATAGAATTCTATGAGCAATGGATGTCTAATTCCCAGCAACCCATTAATATAACGGAAGACGATATTCTGCAAATGCTAATTAACGAAAAGTTGATTTTAGAAAAAGCAAAACAAGAAGGAATCGTTGCTCAAGATGCAGAAGTTGAGATGCGATTAGAACAGGTTATCAATAACCTTCAGGCACAATTTAGTTCACCCGAACAGTTCTTTTTAGCTCTACAAAATGAAGGTTTGACATTGGAAAAACTAAAGGAACAATATAGAGAAGAGATTTCTAAACAGATTGTAAAAGAAACAATTTTAAATCAAGAGGTTTTCTCTAAAATCTCTATTTCAGAATATGAAAAAAGAAATTTTTATCAGACACATATTGATAGCATACCTCTTCGTCCAGAAATGGTAAAAATTGGTCAGATTATTATCAAACCAAAGGTAAGCCAGAAGAGTTTAGACGAAGCATTAAATGAGATTCAAGATATTAAATCTCAATTAGATATAAACGGTGATTTTGAAGAGTTAGCAAAAAAATATTCCGAATGTCCCACTGCTGATAATGGAGGAGATTTGGGATACTTTGCTCGCGGAGATATGGTTAAACCTTTTGAAGAGTCAGCATTTTCTTTAAATGTTGGAGAGGTCAGTGAACCTATTAAGACACAATTTGGTTATCATTTAATTCGTGTTGATGATAAAAGAGACGGAGAAGTGCATGCTCATCATATTTTGATTAGAGTGGAAGCAACTAAGCAGGATACGATAGAAGCAAAACAGAAAATTAATGCTATTTATAAAAAGCTGAAAAATGGTGCTGATTTTATCAAACTTGCAGAACAATATACAGATACAACAGGAATTGGAAAAGAATTTAAAATCATTCAGGAATATCCAGTTAGTCAGTTAGAAAAGATACCTTCTTTCGGAGATGTGATAAAAACCCTGAAAGAGAATGACTGTTCTGAAGTTGTTGAGATTGATGGTAGTTATTATATCTTTAAAAATTTCGGATATGTTGAACCAAGACCCTATGAATATGATGAGATTTCTCAACAGATAGAAAATTTAGCATTAGAGCAGAAACGGCAAAATGCTCTTGAAAAATGGCTCAAGGATTTAAGAAAAGAGATATTTGTGAAGGTGTATTAATATAAAATGGATAAAGTATGGAAATTGTAAAATCAATAAAAAATATACAAATAAGATTAACCGAGGAAAGATGGTTCCATATTACTGAAGAGCATTCAGAGATGGCAGGATATTATTTTGATGTTCTTGAAACAGTGGAGGAGCCTGAGCTAATATATGAAGGTAATGCAGGAGAATGTATAGCATTAAGGGAGATAGAAAACGGAAAGTATTTAGTTGTCATATATCGTGAGTTAAATAAGAAAGATGGATTTGTGATTACTGCATTTTTAACAAGACGAAAAAAACAACTTGAAAAAAGGAAGATAATATGGAAGAAATAAAGGTAAAAAATATATTGAGCTTTGTGCCACAGGTTTTAAATATACCATATTCAAGGATTTGGACAACATATGATAAAGGAGCTGATGTTTTGTATATTAACTTCAAAAAGCCAAGTCATGCTGATAATTCTGAACTTACTGATGATGATATAATAGTAAGATACGAAAAAGGAAAAATTATTGGAATAACTATACTTAACGCAAGTTCCCGTTTGTAAGACAATTTGCTGGAAGAGATATTTGTGAAGGTGTATTAAGTTAATCTAAATAAATATTCTAATCATCAGAATTTGGTAATTTGAATCTCAACTCCATTTTATTACTATCTAGGTTAAAACTCCAAAATTCTATTTCAATTTCTGGTTTCTCACTTTCTACATCTTTATTCTTAAAATCTTCAGTTTTTAAGAAATTTAATAGTATTCCCTTGTTGATGCTTTTAAGCAAGGAATTTTTATTATGAGGAAATGATTTTAGATAACTTTTCAATTGCTGCCGATTGTCATTAGTAAGTTTTGAAGAAACCTTTGTTTCAAGAACAATTGGTTCTGTTAAATTCCAATCTTTCTTTTTTGAAGCCAATAAAACGAAATCGGGACGGTCAGCTCCAATTGAATTACCTTTATAAAAAATTTCTATATTCACTTCTTTAAGATAATTAATTTTATTTTCCCTTAATTCTATTGCCAGAGCATTTTGATTTACAGTTTCATTAAATCCACCGCCAAGTTCCGAATAAATATTATTTGCCATTTTGAGAAGGTCTTTGCATATTTTCTTAATTTTCATGGTTGCCTATTGATTTTTAATTTATACTCATATATTGCATATAGAAAAATTCAGAGTACAGTATTATTTATCTTTTGATTTTATAATAATTTTTTCTTTGATTTCACTAAGCCTTTTATTCCAAGTTTCTCTAATTCCATTAGCAATTGGTTGAAATTCATCTTCATCAAATTCATCCGATTTTGCATTATTGCACCAATAACACGCCAAGACAATGTTACACTTTTTATACCCATTTTCAGATTTCTTTTGATCAATTTCCATAGTTTTACCACGAGAATAAAATCGTTTTGTTTTGATCTTTGAGTTGTTTGCCAACATTTCTATTTGTGCTTCACTGATTCCGCAGTAATAACATATTCTTTTATCTTTTTCTTTATCTTTAAAGAATATCTCTTTTTTAAATTCATCCAAATTCAGTTCGTTTTCAAAGTAATTTTTAAATTCGATTTTCATCTTTTTTACAATTTTTTTATTATTGTTTATGATGTCTGAGCTTATATTTTTTTCTGCTTTAATTTTTTTATTATTTCCTGACCAGATATCAAAATACTCATTTCGTTTTCTGATTTTTTTCATATCTTCATAATCTTCCTTATATCCATCAGGAAATAAATTTAACTCCTTTTTATCTAATCTTTTTTTGAAATCTTCAACATCATCACAAGTAAGTTTGTTTCTTTCATTTGGTTTACTTTCAGACCAATTGGTTACTTTTTGAAGTTTAAATTTATAATGATAAATCCTAAGTGCTTTTTCAAAACTTCTTTCCATTAGCGAATTATAACGTTCTTCAGCAATAGTATAAAGATGTTCTTTTTTCCTAATACTTTCTCGCCATTTCATTATAGAATCAATACTAGGACAACTACCAATGTTGTTTTTTTGTAATCTTCTTTGAAATTTTTTTTCATCAAAATTATCTTGATTTAATTCAATATTTAATTTATAAACTGAATCAAAACCTGAATGAATCAATAGTTGTGCAATTTTATCACCAATACCAGGAATACTACATAAATCTTTTATTTTTTCTTGATTTTCCATTTTATCCTCCTATTAATTCAGTATAATTTTCATTTTTTTCAATCTTTGATTCTTTCTGTTGTATACATATTAATCCTTTTATTTATAGAGCCACTACTATTATCAATAAATCTTGCCATTTGTTTTCCTTCTCTTATTATGTATTTTTTATGAGTTCTGCAAAATAGGGTTTTTTTCCCTCACCTCAATCCTCTCCTAAAAGGAGAGGAAGTATTAGTTCTCCTTCTCCTTGTAGGAGAAGGAGTTAGAGGATGAGGTTAAAATATAAAACATTCCAATTATTATGGATTTTAATAGAACCTTCCATCTTGCAGATCTCATTATGTATTTTTTATTTTCCTAATAAACCCAATAGGATTCTTTTTCATACAAAAGGAAGATTCAACTTCAATATCACAATATTTTATTAAATCTTTTTGTTTCAACTTTCTTCCTTTACCTTCTCTTGAAGCTGCTTCAATGCAAGCATTTTTTACAATAATCTTTATCTGTCCTCCTGTAAGTTGATAAGAATTAGCCAAAGCCGGAATATCTATATCATTGGAGGTTGGAATCATATCTGAGATATGTAATTTCCACAACTTCATTCTTTCTTCAAAATCAGGCAAAGGAAACTCAAGTTTCAAGTGAAACCTGCGGCTAAAGGCTGTATCTATATTTTCTCTTAGGTTGGTTGTAGCGATCAAAATTCTCCGTAATCTTTCAAATGCTTCAAGGAAAAGATTTTGAAGTGTATTAAACATAATATCCACTGATGTGTTTGTATTATTTAACCTTTTATTTAAAAATTGGTCAGCTTCATTCAGTAGTAGCACTGGAGGATTATCTGTCCTTCTTACAATCCTTTCAAATAATGAAAACATTCGTTGAATATTCTTCTCACTATCACCAACCCATTTTGATTGAATACGACTCATATCAGTAACAAGTAATTTCTTGCTCAAATAGTTTGCAATAGCACCTGCAGCAAAAGTTTTGCCTGTTCCGGGATGTCCATAGAATAACATTAACATCCCTGGCTCAATTTTCTTATCGGTCTTTCCAAATTCATGCATTCCTGCTTCATAAAGCCCCCATTGAGAAAGCACATAATCAATATTACTGATATACTGGTTTAGAGATGTTCTTATTGTGTTTTTCATTTCAGTTGGTAAGATTAAATCATTTAAGGTTTGAGCAGGTTCAAATAAAGTATAGAAATTATTTCCTTTTAAAATTTGCAATAATTTTTCACCGTCATTAACTGAAGTTTTCATAATTATTCTTCTGGTAATGTCTGAAGAAATTCGTATATCACTGCTTTTGGTTCTGAAAAAAACATTTTCCGAAGTCTCAATAAGACCATTTTTTACAAGCCTTGAGTCAATTGAAACATATTCTCTATTGCGATACATCTCCTGTTGATCACAGCTTATGAGTTTTAGAACATCTTCAACATCTGCACCATCATTTCCTTCCATATCTTCTTTAACAAGAAACATAAGTATAATAGATTCATTTTCATCTAATTTATATTCATCTACTATATCCATTAACGGAAATGTTATATTAGTTTTATTTAGCCTTTGTGCTATCCGTTCTTTCCATTGTATTGCTTCTAACATATCATTTGCTGGCATTTCATCAAGAGTAGAATTTGTTTTTCTTATTGAAAAATCCCATAAACTGAATCGATAAAGTTTATCAATATATGTAAACCAATCTGAAAGAAATTCTTTATTTGATTGATAAGGTTTATCTATATCATTGTTTACATCAATTTCTTCACCTAATATCAGTCTGGAGAATGAACGATGAATAGTTATATCATTTTCGAGTAATGAATACTTTTGAAAGTTTATATGGGATTTGGTATCACTTTTCCTGGTTCTTTGAAATTTAATTTGCTTTTTCTTTGTATATAATATGTTGTACTTCAAAAGTCTAACTATACGATCGAGCTGTTTTATTCTTTCAGAAGGATTTGGATATATTGCTTCCAAAAGTTTAAGAGGGTCGATTTGAAATTCTCGCTCAACTATATATTTATACCAAGCAAATGCGATAATCAAAGTATCTTCATTTGTTAGTTGAAGATTTTGAAATTGTTTGAGATTAGTAAATTTTGTTATCAATCTTTTGTGTTTTTCTGAATTAAAATCTGATGTATGATTTTTCTTTGATTCCTGATAATTGTCTTTTTCAGGTAGTTGTTTGTTAATAATAGAACCTAAATGGAGTAATATTTGATATGGTTTTTGTGTGTTATTCATAATAATATTAAATTTTATTAAATGAATTATTTTAAAATTTGTAAAATTTTGATATAATTCTCCTAAGGAAATTTTTTATTGAATGTATGAAATTAAAAAATTAATTGAATCAAATATTAAAAATATCAAGTAATATGAGTTGTCAAGAAATTTATGAAAAAAATTAAAAAAATTTTAAAAATTATTTTAACCAATTAGGGTGAAAGGTTAATAGTAGTGCTATTCTATATTTCGTAATTTATAAAATATGTGAATATTTTATTTGTAATTTATACTTTCATACTTTTCAATAATCCTACCTTCTTCTCATCATACCTGCAAATCTTTCTAAACCCACAAGAGTCGCAATGTGCTTTATCACGCTTTAATATCGTATAATGAAACTCGCCAGAATTTACCTTTCTATCAAGTTCCTTTATTGCAGAAATAATATTATTGATAGCAATTCCATTTTTATCAGTCCCCTCCCCAATTATCCCCGCGTCCGCGGGGACAGGGATAATTGAGGATTTATCAACAATCAATATATGTCTTTTCCGACTTTTTAAATCAATTTCAGAAATATCTCCTAAGAATGCAGATGGGTTTCCATCAATTAAATTCCAGAAAGCACAAATTACGATACCATCAGAAAATTCATCTTTGGATTTCAAATAATAGATTGGAAGCTGAAATTCTATATTTTCTTTTATGAGCTTAAAAGTATTCTCTCTGCCTATTTTGTAATCATAAATGATATATTTATCCCCTGTAGGGGATTTATTATCCTTGAATTTATCTATCCTATCAATTCTACCGCTAATATGAATTTTCTTACCATTGCAATCAAGAATTAAAAAGTTTTCATCATCTATTCCAAAAGATTTTTCAAAATCAATTGGTCGGAATTCTGGAAATGCTTTAAAGTCGGTTTCCAAGAAATTTCGCAAAATGCCATAATTGTTGTTATTATCCAACCCTGATACATATTTTTCATACTCTTTTCTTATAAACATATTATTCATATCATAATGGAAAGCATCAATTTGTTCGTTGGCTTTTTGTTTCATTAATGTAAATGCTTGTTGTAGATTTTTGTTAAATCCGCCACCTTTACCAAAACTTTCAAGAACCTTATGAACAAATATCCCCCAATCTCGTCTTTCAAATTCAACTCCAATTCTTTTTAATTCTGTAAGGGAAAGGATATTCTGGAAAAGGTATCTCATCGGGCATCGTGCCAATAGATTTATATCACTTGCATTATAATGATTAATATTTAAATCAGAACCATCTATCTTGCCCTCAAATTTAGAGAGGGAGTTTTCTTTGACCTCAATATTTCTCTTAGATAGCCTCTCTAATATTTTGTTATTTTGAAATACGATTCTTTCTTCATTCCTGATTAAATCCTGAAAATATTCCTTTCTGCTGATAATTTTTTCTGTTTCATCAATTTTAATCTCTGGAATATCATTTCCGAAGGGTCTGCCTCTGGTAGACATAAAAGAGGATTTTTGCAATTGATTCCCATCTACATCTTTTTCAGGATATAGAAAAGTTATTTCATTATAATTTTTCTGCCAGTGTATAAATAGATTTCGTTTTAGTTTTCGTTTATTAATATCTAAATTTTGAATGAGGAAATTCTTTTTTACGATTCCTGGAAATACTTCTTCAGCCATACCTAAGATAAAACAATATTTAGCTTTATGATTTATGCTTTCCCAGGCGCCTAATATATTCACTCCTTCGTATTCATCCGACAACTTATATTCTACAATTCCAGACCAATCCCGGAAGTCATCGTAAAGTTGATGAACAGAAATATCACTGATTTTCAATCTTTGATAAGTTTTAACTAAATTTTCAAATAGGTCTAATATTATTTCATAGGATTTTTTATTTTCTTTATAGAAGGGTTGTTGTGTATTATCATTTTCAAAATACTTATCAATACAAAAGTAATTCAGTATATTTTTGATTTTTTCATGAAAATATTCAGGTTCGCATTTTTTATTTATGTTAATTACAAAGTAACTATTAATTATATTTGCAAGTTTATGTATTGAATCAATCTCATTCTGCTCAGCACAATAATCTGAAATTTTGTTAGGATTTTTGATTAAGCCTTCCAAACTTGCTAAATTATTTTTTCTGACAAAGCGGTCAATCAATGATATGTCAGTCTCGCAATTTGCAAATGAATTGTTAAACAATTTAAAAATATTTTCAAATGAGTAAGGCTCAAACAGAAGGTTAAAAATATTGTCAAGCAGTGTGTAAATCGGACTGGATTTCAATTTTTTCCCTTTCGCAGTCTTATATCTAATTCCATATTGAGGGAAAATGTTTTCTAAAATTGGAAAGTATTTTTTGTAGTCAGTAAGAACGATTTTGATTTCGTTTATATTTATTCCTTTTTTTAGCAGTTGAAAAACTTTTTCTGCTGTCTGAATGATTTCATCCTGTTGGTTAATACAACTGCAACAGGATATTTCCACAGATAGATTATCTGAATCAGGGATTACTGAGAATGATTTAGCCTTACTTCTTATAAGGTCCAAAATTCTTCCCCATATTGGAAATTCATCAAAATAAAATTTTCCTAACAAATGAAAATCAGTTTTTGATATTAATTCTGAATTTGAAAATAATAAATAGTAAATGTCATAAGCATTCTGCAGGTTGTGTGTTTCTAAATAATTATTATAGGAATTGTAAAGAGTCCTGAAAAGTTTTGATGTTTTGTTCAAATCTTTGTCATTTTGATAAAATATTTCCATTGCTTGCTCAAAAGAATCCGTTATGCCCGGCAAATTTTTGAGGCTAATTTTTGTATTTTCTTGAATTATTTTCTTTTGTATTAAATGGTTAGTTTTGTTATCAATAAGATTTGGAAGCGAACCCTGTAATAGATTAGTAAGATAGTCCTGCACACGAAAAGCTCTGATATACGGTCTTTTGGTCATAGAATTTATTTCTCTTGCAATGCTACGATTAGGAGTAAGAATCACAAGATTGTTTCCCGAGTATGAATCTGCCACAGAGTCACCACTTAAGGCTTTACCACGAGGCAAGTATTGGCACAAGGTTTTTTTCTTTACTTGAATATACTCTTTTCCTATTTCTTTTGAAAAGTCAGGTAAACTTGAAAATGAAGAAGCGATATAATTTTTAATTAAATCTTCTAATATTTCATCCTTGGTTAGCTCAATGTTTTGGAATTTGTTAAAATACGAATAATAAATTCTGGCAGAGGATACTTTTACACCAAATCTTTTTTTCAAAAGGTAGATATAAAACTGAATCTGGATATCATATCTATGGAATTTTGTAATTGCTTCTGGCGAATTTCCATTGTTGGTTTTATAGTCAATAAGATGCCATTTGCACTGGTTATCCTGATATAGCAGGTCAATCTTTGCAGAGAGTTCCCAATAGATTCCATTTTTGGTTTGATTGGTATAACGCACTTCAAATTCAGGTAGTATTGTAAATTTCTCTTTTTGATTAAGAATGTTGAACAGTTCAGAATTACGAACATTTTGTAAATGTTGGTTTAGTTCAGAAATATATATCTCAGGCTTTTTTACTTTCAATAAGTAGTTTAAATAGTTTTTTATTTTGTCTTCATTTTCTGGATTGATTTCAAGAATGCCGAGTTGTAAAAGATAATGAAAAGCAGTGCCAAGTTTCGCAGAATCAATTATTGACCGAGTGTTGTCTGCCACTGCTGCTGCCTCTGCCACTGCTGCTGCCGCTGCCCCTGCATTAATAATGTCTGTTACAGAAAATTTTATTATTTTAGGAAATTGGAGAAATCTATCTTCTGGGGGCTCATAGTTAATTTTTTTTACATTGGAGATTACTTTTTTTTCTAATTTTTTTTCAATATTATAAGTCTTAATTAAGACAGGCAGATTATTTTTGTCAATTACAGAAGATGAGATTTTCAAAGGTGAGTTCTGAGAATTTTCAGGGAAATCCAGATTTTCAATATCAAAGATATCAATCAAATATTCATACCAGGTCTTTGCAGAATAGTCCATTACATTTTTTTTCTTTATTTTTCCATCAGTTTGACAGACAAAACAGAGTATAGATTGTGAGCGAGTGCAGGCAACATAGAAAAGTCGCTTTCTTTCTGCTGATTCTTGGGCATCAATTTCAGATTTTATTTTATTTAAAATAACGGTTCGTTTTCCTTTATTAAAGTTATCATAAATACTCACCCCAAGTTCAATCTTACCATTAATCTTTTCAATAAGAAAGGGTTCCGCCAGTGAAAACTTTGGCTTGTGTGAAATATCAGGGATTATCACAACTGGGAACTGAAGCCCTTTTGCTTGATGGATTGTCATAATTACTACTTCACTTTTTACAGGAATTTCTGAATAAGGTTCGCGTGTGTTTACTTCTATCTCTTCTGAAAGATATTTCAGAAAAACATAAATCCCTTTTCCATCTTTTGAAAATCTTGAAGCAATACTTTTGAGTTTTTCAAAATTTGCGAGTTTCTGCCCTTTTGAAGATTCTTCCAAAAAAGTATAGTCAAGAAACCTTTCTCTTTCAATGTATTCTAAGAATTTATCCAGAGGCATCTGAAAACAGAGATTCCTCCAGTTATTCAAGATATCAGGAACAGATTTATCAAAGTTTCTCAATTTTTGCAAAAATCCATCCCCATTCAGATGAGAAATCTTAAAAATATCATTATCAGAAAAGCAGAATAATGGTGAGCGAAGTATTCCCACAAGTGCAATCTCATCATTGGAATTAACTAAAAAGGATAAGAGATTAAATATGTCATAGACTTCCTGGGTTTGAAAGAATCCAGTTCCCCCAATCAATTCACAATCAATTCCAATTGTCCTTAATATATGTTGATAGATAACAAATTTTCTCCTTGAGTCAACTAAAATAGCAAAGAAAGGTTTTTTGGTTGAACTGGTTGAACTGGGCAACTGGTTTAACTGATTCAACTGATTTAACCGATTCAACCATTTCATTTGTATTTCAGGCTTGAATTTTTGATACTCTTGTATTTTGCTTCCTACTAACTGAGCTTCTATGCATGTATTTTCATAATCGGTTGCAGATTCATCTTTTCTCATTAGAGCAACATCAACGAATCCCGGGAATTGGTTCTCTGCTTTCGATTCTGCAATCTGAAGTTCTGCTTCAAAATCAAATTCCTTCTTGGTTGGGAATACTTTTTTAAACATAAAATTGAAGCATTTAACAAGATTTGTATTTGAGCGGTAATTATCAGAGATGTTAAAGATTTGTTCTTTTGGAATTTTGGTTTCTTTTTTTGCTTTTTGAATAACAGTTATATCACTTCCACGAAAACGATAAATGGATTGTTTTTCATCATAAACTAAGAAAATTTTCTTCTTACTCAATTGTCCGTTTTTTTCTGTTGAAAGAAGTTTTATCAATTCCCATTGCGGATAATTTGTATCTTGAAATTCATCAACTAAGATGTATTGGAATTGGTTAGCCAATTTTTTACGAATATTTTCTTTTTGGTTAAGTAATCTGATGGTTTTCTGGAGAATGTCCTCATACTCAAATTTTTGATTTATCTGCTTCCAATCTGACGATTTTTTTGCTACTTTTTCAAAGATTGGACAAAGATTTGATATTAGAATACTTGCCTGTTTATCAGTTTCAGAATGCAGCAATTTTATGTTCTTATAAGGAAAATTTTCCTCTAATTTTTGTGCTATTTTCTGTAATTTAATATTCTTATATAGACCTAAAAGTCCTGCTTCTTCCCAGACACTTTTTTTACCCAATTGGTGAGAACTTGTAAAAGTATAATATTTGTCCTTATTTCCCAATTCTTTTAAAATTCTTTTAAGAATACTTTGTTTTTCTAAATTTAAAGTATTGGCTGTAACTTTTTTTAAATCATTAAAAGTATTTTTACAGATATCTATAATAGGGGAATTTATCTTCAGAGAGGCATATTTTGCAAAGAATTCGCTTTTGTTTTTGAGGAAAGCAATAAAGGAATCAACATTTTCAGGAGAGTTGTTATTTAACGAGTCCTGTGAAATTTCTGATAGAGATTTGTTTTTCAGTTTTTTAGAATATTCTTTAAACTTGTAAAAATTATTCAGAGCATATTTTAGAAATAATCTAATCTTGTTTCCATCCCAGAATTGCAAAATATTTTTGAGTTCATTATTTTGAGAAATGGCAATGTCTTTTAAAAGTTTGTTTATTATTTCATTTTTGATTTGGGTTGATTCACTTTCAGTAAGAATGTCATAATTTGGGTCTATTTTAGCTTTAAGTGGATGTTGACGCACAATTTTTGAGCAGAATGCATCTATGGTGGAGATATAGTTTTTTGGAAACTCTTCAAGTATTATTTCTTTTTCATCCAGGGTTATATTTTTGAAATTATATTTCTGTTCCTCATTTGTATTCCCGGATATTTTATCAAAAATCCTTCGTTTCATTTCTGCGGCAGCTTTCTGTGTAAATGTGATTACTAAAATATTTTCAATACCATACGAAAGTTTTTTCTTTGCGAAAAAGTCCAGAATTTCGCAGAAGCGGTCTGTAAGCAGAGTTGTTTTGCCAGCACCTGCGCCTGCTGTAATAAATGTATTGGTTGAAATATCTAATTCTTTTTTAGGAGAGATTTGTTTTTTCATGAATTTATTTTTTATATTTTGGGAGTGGATTTTTACACACCCCGTCATTCCGATAATATCGGAATGCCACCCCTCTCCAGAGGGGATTTTTGGAATTCCCCTCTATCAAGAGGGGTGCCCTTTAGGGCGGGGTGTGTTACATTCTATCTTTTTCATATTCCTCAATCCAATTTTCAATAGAAGCCAAAACATCTTTCATATTCCTTTTTATATCAATATCTTTAAACCGTAAAAAATGAAATCCTAATGATTTCAATCTATCCTGTCTTTTTACATCTTTATTTCCTTTATAAATATGACTTTCTCCGTCAATTTCTATTATCAATTTCAATTTAGGGCAGAAGAAATCTACAATATAATTATCAATAGGTTTTTGACGATGAAAATCGTAGTCTTTCATTTTCTTTTGCTTGAGCTGATTCCATAAAAGAACTTCTGATAGAGGCATATTTTTACGAAGTTTTCTTGCAAGTTCTTTTAGCTTGGAATTGTAATATACTTTCATTTTTTCTATGTCTTTTTACACACCCCACGGATAAATCCGTACCCCTCTTATTAGAGGGGATTTTTCCTGAATTCCCCTCTAATAAGAGGGGTGGACTCCGATGAAATCGGAGGACGGGGTGTGTTCATTGGTGTGTTATTCACTGCTTTCCACAATCCTTATCTCTTCCTTACTCAATCCATACAATTCATAAACCAACTTATCAATCTTCCTGTCCAAAATATCTATCTTTTGTTTGAAGAGCTTTTTGTCTCTTTCTATCTTTGCTGAATGAAATTGCTTTTGTGCAGAAAGCATCTGTTCAACAAGGGAAACAAGTGTGTCATGAAGTTTCTTTTCTGATGGATTGGAAAAATCAATTCTTCTTATAGGTATAGAAAGGATAGCTTTCTTTTTTATTTTTGGAAAAATTCTCTTCTCATCAAAATGGCTTTTTAACCAGTAATATTCTATTAATTTTGAATTAATAATTCCCAAAAAGTAATAAAGGGAATATTCAATATTTGGTTTTATATAAATGTTATAAATTGTATTTAGTGCAAAAATATTATCAGGAATAATAGTTGCAATTGGTACAGTTCCTATTTGTCTAATTCCGATTCTTTTTTGTTTATATACATTTTCGTTTCCACCGCTTTTAATCGCACTTGAAATAAATTTTACAAATTCTTGATAAGGTCTTAAATAATACTTCTCAATATTTTTACCGTCAACAACAGGTTTATAAGTTTTATCAATCTGTGAATTTGAAACATATTTTTTTCTATCAAAAGTTTGTATTCCAAAATATGCTTTACAATAAGTTTCTAATTTTTCAGCACCTCTTTTAATTTTGTTAATTAATAAATTTGCTTCTTGATCTAAAGCAATGTTGAATAAATAATGTTCATCTTGGCAAAAAGTAGATTGTTTAATTGTTCTTATTTTTTCAGGATAAAATGCTTCTTTTGACTCAGAAATAATAATTAAATTATTAGAAGAGGGACTCTTTACTTTTTTAAATATACTAATGCATACATCCACACTTGCTGATGGAAAAACAGAATAATGTAATAAAAGAATATCTTTGATTTCGGTAGTGTTTAGAATAAATTTTCTCAAAGGTTCAGAATGTATATTTTTTAAGTAGGTATTAGGTGTTATGTAACCGAAAAATCCATTATTCTTTAATAATTTTATTGAATGTTCAATAAAAAGTTGATAGGTATCTATTTTGTAAATTGCACTTTCATATCTCTTATAAGTATATTCAAAAACCGTTTTATTTTCCATGTTTTGCAATAACACATAAGGTGGATTCCCAATCACTACATCAAAACCGATAACATCCCCCTGTTTCGCTTCGCTCAACTTTCCCCCTTTATTAAGGGGGATTTTGTGCTGGTGCTTTTTATTTTGTGGTTTGAATATTTGTGGAAATTCCTTTTCCCAATCAAAAGCATTTATCTTTCTCATCTTTTCATTTCCAAACAGGGGCATATCAACATTATCGTAATAATCAGTGCCAATCAAACTATTTCCGCATTTTATATTATTGCTCAAATTCGGTAATGCTCTTTCGTGAAATAATTGAAGTGTCTTACCAAGAGTTTCTTTATTCTCACCTTGAAGAACTTTTAGAAGTAAAGATAATTTTGTTACTTCAACTGCTTGTGGGTCAATGTCCACGCCATAAATATTGTTCAGTAGAATTCGTTTTTTCTCTTGTGTTGTCAATTGGTAACTATCCTCAGAAATTTGGATAATTTTATCTCTATATTTTTTCGGGTCTTTTTGATAAAATTCTAAATGATAATTTAGCAGATATTGATATGCTTGGATAAGAAAACTACCAGAACCACAGGCAGGGTCACAGATTGTAATTTTAGAGATTTGTCGTGGTGTCTTGCCTTTTATTTTTTTGCCAACCGTATTTTTCACGATGTAATCAACAATGTATTTTGGTGTATAATAAACGCCCCCAGCTTTGCGAACCTCTGGCTTTTCCTCAACTTTTGCATAATGTGAAGGTGTAAGCCGTATAGTTTTGCCAAGAAATTGCTCATAAATATTTCCAAGAATATCTGCGGGTAGAACAGAAAATTCATACGGACTTTCTGGATAATAAAGATACATTAAAATGGATTTTAAGACCTTGTCATCAATATTGATATTGGGAGAAATTTTATCTTTCTGAAAATCAAAGATTCCACTATTATATTTATCATCTGCAATTTTAAATAGATGAAAGAGATTTCTGTAAATATGCTTTTTCTCGGCAAGTTTGTATAAATTGCGATAATCTTCAACTCCTCTATCTTCAGCGATTCTTAAGAAAATAATTCTATCAATTGTGAGTTGAACGAGGAAATTTAATTCAAAGATAGATAGGTTTTTATTTCTCAAAGCGATATTACGAGCAAGTATATCACGCCATCTTTCAATCTCTTTGAGAAATTCTTTGTCAACTTCAGAAGTTCCTCTCTTTTTTGCTGTAGAAGAAATGTATTTGTCAAAACTTCCTTTTAGAATTGCTTCTTTGGAAAAGGTACTATTGATAAACTCCAAATCCTTCAAATACTTATCATAGGTTTGGTAATAGATACACGCAACACTTGCTTTATCATTCTGATTTGGTTTTATTCTGCAATCATAAACCGAGAATTCTTCAAAGTCTGTAAGAATAGAAATTGGCAGTTTAGCACTCCATGCATATCGTCGCAATTGATATGAGGGATGTATGTCATATTTTATATCAACGGCAGGTTTTTTTGCTTCAACAAAGAATTTACGCATTCCACCAATACGGAACGAGTAATCGGGAGCTTTTGTTGCTCCGCTGATTTTGATTGCATCTTCGTGGACAACTTCTTTATATTGTTCGGCAAAACCTTGTTTGTTTTCCACATCCCATCCAAGTGCAGAAAAGAATGGGTCAAGGAATTCTCTGCGGAGTTGGGTTTCGTTATATTTTGGATTTTTGTATATTTCTTTATTTCTGTGAAAGCGGTTAATTAAATCAGAGACTGCTTTTTTTATGTTTTCTTTCATAATTTTGCTCTTTATTTTCTTGTTTTGCTTTATTACATATTCTATCCTGTGTAATATAAAACGCTTGGGAGGCGAAATGTTTTATATTCCACCGAGCTATTACACGGGTCAAGACAAATCACATCTGTAATGGTTATGTCCCTGACATTACCGTCATATTTTGGCTGTTTCGGGGACACAACTCCACATTAAAAAAATTTTAATCTTTTCAAAATCATAACAATATTATCTTTAATCTTTGACAAACCTTCCAATAAAAGAATCCAATATCTTTCGTGCGGATTCTACTTTCAATACCTTCAAACCGATTAAATAAATTATAAAAGAAATTATAAGAATAATTACTATTTTAATTAATAAATATAATCTACCCGCCATCCCAATAGAAATTCGTAAATGAACAAGATAGTAATCAACAAATCCAATAATAACTGATATTAAAGCAATTTTTAGAAAATTAACAAACAATTGTTTAAAATCAACTTGACCAATTTTTTTTTCTAATGTAAAGAATAAAATGGTTGCTTGAATCGTAGCTGCAATGGAAGTCGCAAGAGCCAATCCACGCAATTGAAGAAATTGCATTAAAATAACATTTAAAATTATATTACATATAACTGCAATGATAGAAATTTTTACAGGAGTTTTTGTATCTTTTAATGCAAAAAATGCAGATGCAAATACCCTGACTAAACTGTGTGATATCAAACCTATTGAATAGAAAGCAAGTGCGTAGAATGTCATATTAAGGGCTGTTTCATCAAAAGCACCATGAAGGTAAATAAAAGAAATCATATCTTTGCCCATTACAAGAATCAAGGCAATTATTGGAAGCATAATAATCAAAATCAGATCAAAGGCATCTTGAATGGACTTTTTCAACTCTGATATATTATTATAAGCTGTATGTTTGGAAAAAAGAGGAAGAACAGCTACACCAATGGCAATACCGAAAACACCTAATGGCAATTGCATCAACCTGTTTCCATATTGCAAAGCAGCTACACTCCCGGTGATTAATAATGATGCAAGAATTGTATCTACAACAACATTTACCTCACGAATTCCTAAACCAACAATGCAAGGAATCATCCTTTTCCAAACGGTTTTCAATTCTTTCTGTTTGAGATTTATATAGAACTTTGCTCTGTATCCAATCTTTCTTATTAATGAATAATTAGCAATAAGCTGACAAACTCCACCTAATAAAACTCCAAGAGCAAAAACATAAGCCTTGTCGGTGATACTGGATTCAGTTACCAAAGCATACACAATTACAGGAATTATAATCCCAAAATTTAGCATCATCGGAGAAAGTGAAGGTAAGAAAAAAACAGAATGTGCATTCAAAATGGCTATAATAACTGAAGTCAAGCCGATCAAAAAGAGGTATGGGAAAAGAATTTGTGTTAGTTTTGCGGTTAACATTTTTGCTTGTAGTTCAAATCCTGGTGCAATGATTTTAACTATTAAAGGAGCTAAAACAATTCCAATTCCCACAAATATTATAAGGACAATTACTAAAATTGAGAACAGATTGACAGCAAATTGAATTGCTTGCGCTTTAGATTGCTTTTCTTTTATTTCTGTATAAAGGGGGATAAATGACGCAGCAAGAGCACCTTCACCAAAAAGACCTCTTAACATATTGGGAATTACAAAGGCAACGCTAAAACTGTCCGCAATCCATGTAGTCCCTAAAAAATGTGTTAAGACAATATCGCGGAAAAGCCCGGAAATACGACTTAGAAAAGTGCCACTGGATATCTTACTAACATTCTTGGTTAAATTATCTTTTTTATCTTGCATCTAATATTAAGCAATAAATCCTATTCTAAATGGATTTTTTAAGTCCTTACAATTTAAAAAATGAACCCGATTTGTCTTTATACTCTTTCGTTATTAACTTGATATTTTCTTTCTTACCATTACGCAAAATTTCTATCATCAGTTCTTGTCCAACTCTCACATCAGAAACTGCAATCTCAGCATCATCAGCATTATTTATTATTTGATTATTAATTTTAGTAATAATATCCCCTCTTTTCAATCCAGCTTCTTCTGCGGGTCCATCTTTTTCAATATATGATACAAGCACACCTTGTGATGATTTCAATCCCAAATTATATGCAATTGCAGGAGTTATATCTTGCACTTTGAAGCCGAACCAAATTGGTCTGATCTTGCCGTATTTTATAATTTCGTGAGCAATACTTTTTATTCTATCTACAGGAATGGCAAAGCCAATACCAAGACTCCCACCACTTTTTGTAAAAATAAAAGTATTTATACCAATCACTTCTCCATTTATATTAACAAGCGGTCCACCACTATTCCCGGGATTAATTGCAGCGTCTGTTTGTATCATTTTCTTATAAACTCTATTATCATCACTAATGTGAAAATTTCTATCCACAGCAGAAACTACACCCACGGTTACGGTTGTCTTGGAATCCTTTATAAGATACCCAAAAGGATTACCCATTGCTATGGTCCACTCACCAATAATAATATCATCAGACCTACCAAGCTTCGCATAAGGCAAATTTCTTCCAGATACCTTGATTACAGCAATATCATTTTTATCATCACTCCCAACTAATTTTGCCTCAAGATTACTCCCATCAGAAAGAATAACTTTTATTTTTGTAGCTCCTTCAACTACATGGCTATTTGTAATAATATAACCATCTTCACTAATTATTACTCCTGAACCAAGATTTTGTACCTTTCTTTCATATTGTCGCGGGAAGAAATCCCTGAAAAAATCATCAAAGAAGAATGAGTGAAAACGATTGTTTCTGATGACTTGAGTTTTTATTACATTAACGCTAACTACTGAGGGACGGACAAGTTCAACCGCTTTTGTTATAGCATTCTCTCTTGTATATTCTAAACTTTTATTCTTTAAAATTCTATTATCAGTAATTAGCCTATTGGAATCAATATCTATATCTTCATAAGAAACATCTAACTTTTTCAAAACACCTGCCGAGTTGGGTACAGTTGACTTATTAATAATTTGTTTTGTAATAAATACATTTAAAATCACAGAAATTACCAATAATATAATAATACTTCTTTTATTCATTAATATTCCTCCACTTAGAACAAATGCAGGTTCTAAATAATTTTTTAGGCAAGTTTTTTTATATTATGTTCAACTGGATTAACTGTGGAATCCATAAAAATTAATCAGTGTAATTTATTTTAAAAAAGGGAGCATATTTTGCTCCCTTAAATATCCTATGTAATACAAACCATTAATTAAATTTCAGCAACATTCCTACAGCGAAATCTACACCTTTTGAGAAATTGAATAATGAATAATAGTTTCTGACTGCCCAATTGAATTCAAAATTATTAAATTCAAGACCGGATCCAAGAGAGAAATGAGCTGCTTTTCCGCCACCAAATCCAAATCCTGTTCGGACAGGTAACCAACCGATAGCAACATATTCTGCACCGAGAGAAATCTTTGGTTTGGAAGATGTAAACGCACTTTCTTTAAAACCCTGCACATAGTCAAGCATAAAGAGGAATTTATTATATCTATATGAACCGCCAAGGTGGAGCTCAAATGGAATTTTCTGTGTGAAACCGTCAATAGCATAACTCGTATCATTTTCCGTTTCAACATCTTCAATATTTTGTATTGTGAGTGTATCGGTGTAAATGCTAACTATATGCTCCTCACAATTTTCATTCCAATTGATTTTTCCAAAAAGGTTATTAAAAGTAAGCCCGACAGAAATTTCTTTTGATATAGGTGAATAGAACCCAATACTCATACGGTGACCTGTTCCGTGACCACCTTCTTCAAGGGGGTTTAAGAATTCTTCATCTTTGGAATTATATCCAGCCGTTCTTAAAATAGCACTTGCATCCAGTGTGCCTGCACTGTCGTAAACAGCAATTTTTGATTTGGCCTCAACTACTTCGGCATGAGCAAGCCCTAAAATAGACCCAAAGCTAATTCCTCCATAGATTGGGGGAATATTTTTAAAAGTCGAAGATATGCGTGAAAGCGGTAAAAGGTCTCCATATCCGATTTTTGCTTCTAAGAACCCGGTAACTTCTCCATCACTTTCTGCAAAATCGTAAACTCTGCCGATTTCATTTCCATTCAGGGCAATATCAAATAATTCCTTGGAAAAATTCGCTGAAGTTAAAACGTGTACATTCTGTGAAAGGGCTACTCTCCAGACAGAAAATGTTGCTAATGGTATATTAACAGCAGAATTTCCAATCAGCTCAAGTCCGTCATCCGGAATCCTATCTAAGATATCTTTCTTATCGTCTTCCGAAAGTTTTTTGCCCATCAAATTATTGTAAAAGCTGATATTGAAGGAATTATTACTCAAAGAAGTATTGAAATGGAACAGGTTTATGGAAATATAATTATCTACCAAACCTAAATTTGCAGGATTCCAGTCTAATGAATAAAATCCTGTTGCCTGAGTTAAATATGCATCACCGAGAGCTATACTTTTTGCATTTCCGAAATTACCTGCATATAAACTGAATGAGAATAATGAAATCGCAATTATTATGATTATTATCTTTTTCATCTTATTCCCCCTCTTCCCATATTGATTCATCAATATGAACGCCTACTTTTATACTACCATAAATTTTCATGTTGTCTGAACCCCGGATCGTAACCACCTCTTCATCTGTGCCAATAATATTAAACTCAATCCCAAGGAAAGCATCCTCATTTGTAAATACATCAAAATTTCCCTGAGCATCTGATAAATTAATAATAAGATGGCTTATGGTTTTATCACCGGATACATGATGCAAAGTATCAATCATTGCCGGTTCAAAGGTTAGCGAATCAATAACTAATTCTGGATTTTCCCAAACTTGAATGGAATCGGCAGCAAAACATAGTCGTGCAGTAGCCCCAAAGGGGAATTTATTTTCTGCAGTCAGGCAAACATGAACCTTGTTAAAATTGTTATCTATTTTGTCTCTGGCATCTTTATCAATTTCTATATGTTGAAGCGAATCCATTTTTATATTGTGATTCTCTATAATAAATTCAAAGGGTGTTCGGATTGTATAAGAACCGAATACAGAATCTGTCTTACAAATAGTTCCTTGTCCATTCATAATCACATACATGCTATCTGCATATATGCTATCAGGGAGAATGTTCAAGAAATCAGATACATTCTTACAGATAGTGGTTACAGCGTTTGGTGCGAGATATTCATGGTTTATGAGAATCATACTTGTTTCGCTGGTGTTCGTATTCGTTCCGGTAATTCTGGCATTGATTTCACATCCAACATTAATACCATTGTTAATTGTCATCAAAAATTCTGCATTTTGAAATTCCAGAACATCTTCAAGACTATCCGGCATATCGCTGATATCAAAATCTTCTTCAATATTATCAAGGTCAATTCTCTTATTGTTAATAACACCAACAACTTTGTTGAATGCCATATCACCAAGAGTAATTGTGGCTTTGACCTTATCTTCATATCGGATAGTGGTGGTATCATCTGTCGCAAGGGTAACAACATCATAGGAGTAATGCAGCGAATCAATCTCAGTTTGTGAATCAGGATCATCGCCAATCGTGTATCCTGCAAAACTCAGAAGGGTATCACCCGGGCAATGTATTGTAAGTTTAAGTGTATCGCCATTATCTTTGAATATTTCATCAAATTTGATATTGACATCCGCTTCAAGAGGAAAATCTTTCAGTGCTTCTATCGTTATTTGCACATCGCAGCTGTCTATCTCAGCGTAAAATAAACCAAACTCTCCAGTTTCGTCTACTTCAGATGCGTCTGAATCTTCAAATGTGAAACTTTCAAAGGTTCCTTTAACCCAGTCAAAAATAAGGTTTTGAAGGGTTACATCTGCGTTTACTATGTCGGTTGAAGTTACTGTAAGGTCCTGATGTATATCTACATCTGCAACATAATTGATTTTCAAAGAATCATCCGGTATAATTGTGTGATTTGTAAAATCGTAAGTGAAACTATTGAAGTTATCTAAGTCAATTTCAACAGGGTTGCCCAAAGGTGTAAATATATTATTTAAAGTTAAATGAATTGAGCTTTGAGAAGGATCAAGAGCTAACCCACTTATTTGAACATTTACATTACCGCTTTTGATTTTCGCCTGTTCTAATGTAATTATAGAATCTTCTGCTGAAATTGAGCCTTCTTTAGTGAAACTCTTATTAATATAGCCGTAGACTTCATCAAAATACATCTCGCCAAGATTGAATTCGGCATAAACACTATCTGTATAATTAATTGACCCGGTTCCGCTAAGAGTTACATTAAAAGAATATTGGAGAGAATCTATGCTTTTACCACTTTCTATTGTGCAGTTTACCAAATCTAAATCTTCTTGGTAAGTGCTATTAGCAGGTATTAAGAAACTAAATGTAAATGGACCACCTGGTGGGGCTGGGGCTTTCAACTCCTGAAAAGTAACCGTTCCACTCATATCAAAAGGAAAATCATTATGGAAAAAGATATAACTATTATCTGCACTTTTAATTTTTGCATATTGAAGAGAGATTTCTCCAGTTTCATCTTCAATTGAAATTGCCTGGTTATCATTAAATGTCTTATTATTAAGAGTGCCTGTAACCTCATTGAATTTCATCTTTCCAAAATCTATTCTTGTGAACACACTTTGACTTGCGTTAATTCCGACAAAATCAGTAGTTGGAGCAGTCTCCACATAGAAGGAAAAGTGTAAGGAATCCAAAGGTTGCTGTTTACCCGTCCCAATACTATAATTTGCAAAATTTAATGGATAATTATAAGTTGAATTATGAGAAATATTTTCTAGATTAATTTGAAGAGGTACGTGCATATTATCATATAACTCTTCAAACAGAATAGTTACATTTGCATCAATTGGCAGATTATTCTCAATAAATATATTACCCCTACAACTATCAATCACTGCAGAAACTATCTGAAGTTCTCCTGTTTCATCTTGAATTGAAATTTCATCCGAATGCCCGATATGTTCTGAAGGTAGTTTTGCACTTGCCTCACTTACTGTCATCTCACTTACACTCAATATTACAATAAATTTATCTGCTTCCAGAACATCAATTGGGGTGGCTCCAGTACCATCGGTTGTAAGAAGAACTCGCATGAAATTATATCTATATACTTTACAACCTGAAAGATCAAGCACAATATTTTCCGTAGCACCTCCTGGAATCACATGGTCTATATGATGTGTTAATATTAAATTTTCAGGGATTATCTCTTCTCCATAAATTTCCACAGTCATATAGTGTGAAGAATCAGCTGAACTTAGAGGAATCTCTGTAGAGTCAATAAATTCAATGTATGCAAAACCGGAATCTATAATAACATATTTAAGATTATCATTTTCAAAAACTGTAAAGTTAGTATCTATGGGTGGGAAACTATAAATAGGTGGTAATGGCTGATTATGTATTTCACCTATACCTGGAACTGCGGACCTTGCAAATTCTAACACGCCAACGCTAGCATGAGATTCACCAGTTTCTTCAACATCAATCTTATCCAATTGTCTGCTAAATTCACGACTTTGTTCATCAATTTTCAATTCATCACCAATTTTAGTAGAAAATGAATCATTCCTACCTGCAATTTTTAGACTATCTCCAACATCAATTTGGAAATTCTCAGTTCGGTCATCTATTTTCAACTCATCCCCTATCTCCTCATCGAAAGTTTCGGTCTTTCCATCTACTTTTAGTTCATCTTCCACTTTCGTTGTATCCAGCTCCTGAGATATTGAGAACTCCATTGTATCATTCACCACTGCAATAATATAATCTTCAGTTGAATCTGCAATATCTTTCATATAGTATGTTTCATTAATAAGGGGCACAGTAAGCTCAACATCCCACTCCGGTGCTTCAAATTCTTTTATAGTACAGGACGAAAAAATCACGAGTGCTATAAACAAGAAAATTTTAAATGATAAATTCTTCATAACAACTCCTTTCATTTAGCGTAGTAGACTAACTTTTTTGTTGAATGATTTCCCATTGCCATAATTTATTTTGTATAAATAGATACCGCTTGCCACTTGATTACCATTACTATCAAAACCATTCCAAATTTCTTTATAATCGCCTATCTGTAGATAAGAATTAATGATATCTATGATTTTTTGTCCTTTGATATTGAAAACTTCAATTATCACTTCTTGTGGTTTGGTTAAGCTAAAAGAGATATAATTACTCTTACTAAAAGGGTTCGGGTAAACTTCAAAATTATACAAAATTCCAATATGTTCTTCATCAACACTGGAACCTGGTAAAGTCCAGATAACATCAATCTGGAAATTAGTATCATCCGGGAATAATATTGTTGAAATTCCATTTTCAAAACTAAGTAAGGAACCTCCAATTATACTATTTGGTTCATTGCCGGTATAAAATTCTACTTCGCATCCGTTACTGATATAACCATCTGCGAAATCCGAAGAAATATTTAGTGCAAGATTAGTTACTTCAGAGCAATATACAACAGTGGTGTCATCGTAAAATATATTCTGCCCATCCTTTATAAAGAAATTTTTAGGCACCTGATTATCAATTCTGGAAATTACTAATATTTTTCCATCAAAAGAAATGTCTTTCCCAAAGAAATCTGTTGAAACTGTATCATTGTTAGATTTTACTAAAGTAATGGTCATTTCATCTTCCATTGAAATTGTTCCACCAATGCATGTGCCAGAATTAATAGGATTGTATGTAATATCTTTTATAGTCGCAAACGAAGGTATAAGGAATGAAGAAAAAAGAACATCTTCCCCTGAAACTGATGTTTTGGTAACAGTGTGTTCAGTAAGAAAATCATAAGTTCCATTATCGTGATAGTCGTTATAATTTGATAAGGTTTCTTCTTCTGTAGAATTGATAAAGAAATTTAGATTTACGTCATTTGCTGAATACACTGAGCCATTAGTGGTCAAATCAAAACTATTTCCAGTATCGCCACCGCCATTCCCATGCAAAAGCCAATCATAAGTATGGTTTTCAGAGCCATCAACGAAATCAGAAATCACAAAATAGGAATTACCAATAAAAGCTACAAACCTTTTAAAATCCGTTTCTTGATAATTAGTAGAGACTTCAGCATAATCAAATTTATCTGTATCAAAGAAGTTTTCAATAAATGCATCCGTGCCTTCAGAAGTAGTTGGACCTGCAGCTGGAGGTCCCTCACCATCAACAAGAATCAGACTATGATTCTCTGCAAAACGAACGCTATCTCTATAATCCCAACCCACATAACCGCAATCCATTGATAGTAGTTGGCCATAAGCATAGATAATAAAACTTGTATTATCTGGATGTTCATGAGTATGCCCACCTATTCTTGCTTGCCCATTCTCACCTAAAAGACACATATAGACTGCATCTTGGTCCCAACCGCTACGAAAGATTGCTTGCCCTGAACATGGTAAAAATTGAGTGGGAGAAAAATCCGGTCCTGTTGCTCCAGTATAACTACTATCATAAGCACAAATCATTTCAACATCCAAATTTCCAGAGGTTGCTTCAACAAAATATGGACGGCCTGATACAATATAATCCCACGCATAAAGGTCATTATCTAAATATCCAGCTAAAAAGCCATTAAAGTAATATGGATTTAGAAAACAATCGTCAAAATTAGGACGAGCGCCATTAGGCATTCTAATTCTAATGCCCCATTCTGCATTCTTATCTAATTGCTCATCCAAAAGTAGCGGGGGTAAATTTATACCACCGTATAGTTCGGTCTCACCATTTACAAAATTGTAATGAGAGATTGCAAAAGGGATAAAATTGAAAGCACAGAATCCTTGATAATGAGCACCTTCTGCCCAACCTCCATCTTCATCTACTAAATAGTCGTGAAACTGGTCATGCAATTTGTTCATACTATAATTTATCCATGTTTGAGGTTGTTCCCAAGCATCTCCACTCGTTTCAGTATTCAAAACTATTGCTGCCATACCCATTGCAGAGGCAAATTTTACACCATAGTTTATTTGTTCTCCAAACCCATTGTCCCACATAAGTTTTAGCATAGCCCAAGGATTTGGGTCTGAAATTAAATCATAATAAAGTGATGATGCCACAGTTTTTATTTGATTACGAATTGCAGGCTCATCTCCTCCAAAATCATAATCATTACCTTTTAAACAATCATAAGCAATAGAAATCATTGATATTATTTCAGAGTCCCAGAGGATGTTTTTGTATTTTTGAATCCAGTCACCAGAAGCCGCATACTCTCTTTGTGCAACTAACAAATATTCCTTTGCCTTATCAGCATAGGCAATGTTATCTTCCATCAAGTAACGAAATGCAGCACATCGGCAGACTCTAGCCTTATTTCTTTCCATACTACAAGAAGAATAAAGAATATCAGATGCTGTAACCACCTTGGCATAAATCGTGTAGTAAGGCTCAACAGTAATTCTATCACGAACAAGATTAATTGCTGTGTCGCTAGAATCAATTAAGGTTCTAGGCCAATAAGTTTTTTCCGGATGCCAACTTCCCTGAGCGAGAAGAGAAGTGGTTAATAAAATTGAAAATAATAGAACGCATAAAATTGTAGCTTCTTTCATTGATACCTCCAATATTATTTAATTTATTTGAATTAATGAGTCCGCTCTAAAAAGTCATATTTAGTAAAATAAGAAACCGTTAAAACGGTTAATGATTTTTTTGTTTCATTAACCACCAACTTAAGTTGGTGGTTAATAATAAGATAGTAACTATTAACCGATTCATCGGTTTCCAAATATTTGAAAGATTTTCTGACATGTTTTAGTTTTGACCTTTTTAGAGTAAACTCATTAATATATTTCTAAACACAAAATTTATATAAAAATGAATTTCAGAAAAATAATGTCAATCTTTTTATAAAAGCATTAATTGAACTTCTTTGCAATAGGCGAAAAAGTTTTTCTATGAATTGAAGTGACACCAAACTTATTTATTATTTCTATATGTTTCCTGGTTGGGTAACCTTTATTATGCAGAAAGTCATACTGAGGATATTTTTTGTGATACTTCAACATTAAATTATCTCTTGTAACCTTTGCAAGAATTGAAGCAGCTGCAATACAAAAAAATTTCTGGTCGCCCCTTATGATTGCTTTACCTTTAATTCTAATTTTCTTATCATTGGATTTATTTGGCAGATATGGACCGTCAACTAAAAAATAATCCGCAGATGTCTTTATCTTATCTAAAACTTTCCTCATAGTTAAAAAAGTAGCTTGCAAAATGTTAATCTTATCAATTTCTTTTGAATCTACAGTTGCCACCGCATAATCAATAGCACGGAATTTGATTTTTAAATAAAGTTCTTCTCTCTTGATTGATGATAATTTTTTAGAATCATTTAATCCAGGAATAATAATATTTTGTGGCAGAATAACAGCAGCAGCGACAACAGGTCCAGCGATAGGTCCCCTACCAGCCTCATCAATGCCAATAATTCTTTTATAATTTCTAAATATTTTATATTCCGAAATCATTCTATCATTTTATCTGCGAGTTTCAATGCTGCAATCATACTTTCTTCAGATGCAATATTTTTGCCTGCTATATCAAAAGCCGTTCCGTGGTCAACAGAAGTGCGAATATAAGGAAGACCTAATGTAACATTTACGCCAGTGTTAAAGGACAGCATCTTGAAGGGGATTAAACCCTGGTCATGATAGGCTGCGATGATAATGTCATATTTTTGGAAATTTCCAGCAAAAAATGTGTCTGCCGGAAATGGTCCATCAATATAAAAACCCTCCTCATTTAATTGTTTTATGATTGGTTTAAAAATTCTCCGCTCTTCATCACCAAAACTGCCTTGTTCACTACTATGAGGGTTCAATCCCAACAAAGCTAATTTTGGATTCTTAATATTGAAATACTTTTTTAAGGATTGGTTTATTAATCTTATCTGATTTATAATTTTATTCTTTTCTAAATTTTTAGAAACATTCTTTAAAGCTATATGAGTTGTAAGAAGAGCTACATTTATCTTTTCACTAAAAAATGCCATTACAAAATTTTGGGTTGAGGACTGGTTTGCAAAAAATTCAGTATGACCGACAAAATCTGGATAAGTTAATTGAATATAATGTTTGCTTAGTGGACCGGTTACAATTGCATCTATCTTCTTTTGTAAAGCATCTTCTCCTGCTCTTTTTATAACATTGTAAGCAGAAAGTCCACTAAATTTAGAGGGCTTTCCTGGTTTAAACCCATAATCTTGAAATATTGGAATCCAGAATAAATTACTTTCGGGAAAGTTTTGAATTTCACTAATATCAGAAATTTTAATCAAATTATCAATTTTAGAACCAATGGGAAAACTACCATAAACTATTATTGTATTTTTGCCTGAGTAAGAATTGATTACCTTTAATATAATTTCTGATCCGATACCAGCTGGGTCCCCAAGTGTTATGCCGATTTTTTTCATCTGAAAAATACCTTACCACAAAGGTTCATCCGTAGTCCCGATTAAATCGGGACTACGGAGAATGGACGCAATCCCAGCGGACGCGGGACACAAATGTAAATGTAAAATTACGAATTACAATTACAGTGAGACGATCCTAACACTCCCGATGTATCGGGATAATGGTGTTTTGATAAACAGGATTACATCCGCCAGCTCCGAGACGGAGTCCCGACCTGTCTGCCGATAGGCAGGTAAGTCGGGTCTGGCGGACTATTAGGAACAATTGGAATCTGTACATTCCATCCCTCAATTTTCATTCTCCTTTGCCTGTCCCGTGTAATACGAAGTATTTATTACACGGGATAAATCTCTGTGGCAAATAGAAGGAATGGTGCCGGGACGCGGAATTGAACCACGGACACAGGGCTTTTCGGGCCCCTGCTCTACCGTCTGAGCTATCCCGGCATTTTGAAAAAGTAAAAATTTATCCGATGCTTTTTTGTCTGACTATCATCATTACTGTCAAGTTTTGCGATTTGAAAAGATTTAATATTAATCTCCAAAAATCTTTACCTGTTTCTTAATCTTATAATCTTCAAACCACTCATTAAATTTATTATTTACATATTCTTTACGAAATTGTTCCTTTAGCGGAATAAAATCCTTGCGAGTTACAATTTCTTTGTCCTCAATAAAATAGAAGCCAAATATTTTATCACTAAACCTAATTGGATGACTATATGTTCCAATATCATGAGAAAATGCATCTTGTAAAATAATTGAACTGTTTTTTAGATTATTAATTTTATCAAAATATGTAAGCCAACCCGTTTCCTTCATACCACCAAATACAGATAACAAAATTTTATCTTCTTCATTTTTCGTTAGCTGAACTAAATAATCAGTAAATATCTTGCATTCTTCATACTTTATAATTTCAGAAAATTCATTTTTAGCAAGAACATAAGATTTATAACCTACAATTTTTTTTCCAGGAATTTTATCTTTCAAGAAAAGAATTGCATAGCCATCTTTTGCCTTAAAGATTTTCTCTACTTTTCTACCTATTCTGGTATCTCTCAGCAAACCAAAATTACTTTGCTTTATACATAAAAAACTATCAATCAGTACTGAATCATTTTTAAGAATAAAATAATCAGATAGATGTGATTGAATCTCATATTTTTGTAATAAAGAGTCGTCCACAGAATTTATTGAGTCAAAGATTGCTGAAATAGTATCAAAATTTAAACTATTTGCTTTTTGCGATTTTATCTCAGATAAAATATCTTTTTTCTTTTCCTGAAAATCTTGCAGAAATGATTCCTGCTCTTCTAATAGCTTAATAATAAAACAACCTTCACTTGTATAAATTGGAGAACTTATTCCACCAAGTTTTAATGCATCAATTACTGCTCTGATTTCTTCATTCAACTGATAATAATTTACAAAGTTATCTTGCTGCTTGGTCATTTTATGATTATTGAAATAAATTTGTGATAGAATTTTAAAACCTACAGAATCAGATATAGCCGATTGGATATTATTTATGTTATCTTGAAGACTTTGTGAGTAGGGTAAAAAAATGGCCTCTAATTTTACTTTTTTAGGAACTGTAAATTTTTCTATATTGTTTTGAAAATACTGGATAGCTTCCTCTTCTGAGGCATCAATAAAAGAGGAATCATTTTTAAAAAACAGATACAATAATTTAAACTCGTCATCTGTAAAATATTTATCTTTATTGGCATTATAATACTTTTGAAAACGGAAACTCCAGAAATTATCCCATTTTTCCTTCATAAGAGTTTCTATAACTTGTTTCAACTGAGGCTTTGGGGATTTCTTAATACTTTTTCGTTTGTTGACTCGTCCAATTAAGATATTATCATTTTTTTGAATCTTAAAAATAGAGTCAACAGGTGTAGTAAAAATTGTATCTGCTAATAAAGGATATGGAGATTCATAATAAGGAATATTTTGGGTAAATTCTACATTTCTTTTAATTTGAGAATTATGTATGGAAAAATTAAAATCATTACATTTGACTTTTTGGCAAATTGAAATAATTAATGAATCAAACAAAATTTTCTCTTTATCTTTAGTTAAAATTTCCAAAATATCTTCTTGAACTTTTTCTAATGGCAGAGTGTCTCTTACGGTGATAAAGTCTTCTATGTTCTTTTCATAATAACTTGCAACAGAATCTGGTGAGATATTAATATCAAAAATAAGCTCCTTTTTGTTAAATAGAATATAACTTATGTTTACTTTAAAAATGTCCTGATTTTCAATATTCTCTTTATAATAATTTTCAGATTTATTATCAAAATATATCTTCCTTCCATACTTAATATAATCATTCCAGGATTGAGGTGCTGCTTCAGAAAAATCTGCAAAATCTGAGTCCTGTATATCCGCTGTTTGAAAAACAAGCCAACCGTCGTTTTGCTCAATTGGATATGAAAAGAACTTTCCCCTTTTTTGTCGTAAGGCAAACTTCACAATATTTTTGCTGTTCTCTAAAATGCCAATTTTATCTCCATTCTGAATATAATCAGTTTCAAATATATGATATTTTTCTCTTAATATTCTTTCATTTTCTAATCCCCACCTTAATCTTGAAATAAGCTTCTCGGCATATTCTTTTGCTCTTTTATGTGCTAAGTCTTTGATATATTTATAATAATTCTCATAGTTATCCAGGTCTATTACCTGCTTTATATTAACTAAAATATCAGGATAGAAATTTTTATCTTCAATTATAAAAAATTTAATTCTTACCTTTTTGGAAGAAATATAATACTTTCTATTCTTATTATAGAATTTCTGTAAGTAAGTTGGGGCGGCAGGAAAAACCTCTGGCATTAACGAATCTGGAATAATGATATATTTTAGTTTTATTCTGGAGTTTTCTTTGCGATAGATATCAAACAATTGGTTATCAGACAATTGAAACTGCTCCTCTATGATTTGTCTTATTTTCTCATTCAGGATATCATCTCTGATTTTATTGATGATTTGCAGATATGTATCAGGGTGTTGACTTTTAAAATCTTGAAACTTTTGGTTATCAAACCTTCCATCTGACAAAAAAATATCACTATTAGAGTAAATCTCTTTAAAAATTGTTTCCAATTCCCTGTCAGTTATAGTTATATTATTTTCCTCAGCATAAATTAGATACAATTTTTCGTTTATCAACTGATTTAAAGCAATTCTTTTTAAATCCTTTTGAAATATCTTCTCAGAAACTGATGGATATTTTGTTTTATCTTTTAAATAGCCTTTCCATAATATTTCATACCTATTTTGCATCTCAAGCCAGGTTATAGGTTCTCCATCAACTAAGGCAACTATCTCATCCGCTAAAGAAAGCCTGACTGATAAAATCAGAAGTAGGAGAAAAAAGATAAGAGATATTTTTAAATTTTTCATCTTTTAATCTTGCATACACTCAGACTTAATTATACAAATTTTAAATAGAAAATTTCTAAAGAGTTTAAGCACTTTTTCAGTATGCGTTACTTCAGGATGAAATTGGACGGCATAAATTCTTGCATCCTCATTTTGCATAGCAGAAATAGGTGTATTTTTAGAACAAGCAATAACTTTAAAACCTTCTGGAGTTTTTTCAACGAAATCTGAATGACTCATCCATATTATTTCATTATTTGAAAAACCTTGTAACAATATATTCTTTCTTACAATTTTTATCTCATTATATCCGTATTCCTTTTTTGTGGCATGTTTTACTACTCCGCCAAGCATATCTGTAATTACTTGCATGCCATAGCAGATACCAAGAATTGGGATACTCAAGTCAAAAATCTTTTCATCACATTCAGGTGCATTTTTATCCATGATGCTATATGGACTTCCAGAAAAGATTAAGCCAGACGGAGATTTCTTTTTAATCTCCTGTGCAGAAGTGTTATAAGGTATAACTTCATAGTAGACATTCTGCAAACGAACAGATTTTGCAATTAGATGTGTAAATTTTGAGCCAAAATCAAGAATTAAAACGAGATTTTTCATTTATATCCATCAATAAAAGGATTGTTATGTTTTTCATGACCAATGGTTGTGGCTACTCCATGACCCGGAAAAACTTTTGTTCGCTCAGGAAGTATAAACAATTTTTCTTTTATACTCTTTCGGAGTTTATCTTTGTCGCTTCCTGGTATATCTGTTCTTCCAACTCCTTCAAAGAAAAGTGTGTCACCACTTACTAAAAAACTATTGCCCAATAAGCATATACTACCGATAGAATGACCAGGAGTATGTAAAACTTTTAACTGTTCTGAACCAATGGTAACAATTTCATTATCTTCTAAAAATTTATCAGCTGGCGGAGATATCACATAATAATCAAAAAATATACTAAAATTCAATTCTGGATTTGTTAGTTTATCATTGTCAAATTGGTGAATGCAAATCTTTGCATTAGTAAGTTCCTTCAGTTTGCCATTTGCACCAATATGGTCAGCATGACCGTGAGTGTTAATTATGTATTTTATTTCAAAGCCAAGTCTTTGCGATTCTTGAAAGATTATTTCGGCTTTGTTTGCAGGGTCAATAACAGCACCGACTTTTTCGATTTTATCCCAGAGGAGATAAGTGTTTGTTTCAAAAATTTCAAGCAGGTTAAGTTTTTTTATTTGCATTATTTTCTATATTATACCAAAGAAGGATTTTTCTAATTTTCTAACTTCTGTTTCAAAAAATATTTTCACTTTTTGCCATTGCACTTCTTTTAGCATCTTTGGCATTTCTGAGACTTCTGCATCAATAAAATAGACCAAACTTTTCAAAATATGAACAATATTAGAGGACAATTCTCCATATTTGCGGTCATAAAAGGATAATGCATCTCTTAATGAAATACCTTGCTGGCATATAAAATAAAGGTCAATGAAATCCCTTTTTATCCCTCTTGTGGCAATGGCATCTACCTTCATTGCGGATATATCTCTTAAATCAAGAATATTAATATTAAAAATAGTCTTATAAGAAAACAGATTCGGATATTCATACACGAAGATGCTAAACTTTATTCCTTCTACAGTGCCCAGAATAGTTCCCCAACTTTGCTGTTCAATCTTAAAATTACATACTTTTTTTAGAGAGTTTATTAGCCATTTAGAATCAAATTTTTTCTGTGTAAAAAAGTCCATATCCACGGAAATTCTATGTCCTAATTGCAAAGCACAGGCAGTTCCTCCAGCTAAATACGCATTATCTAATAAATGCGAGTTGCCTAATATGGCCAATGCCTTTTTCGTATTTCCAAATAATGTTTCTGTAAACATAAAACCTTCTTTTTGTCAATACCAAAAATAACTGCCCAGAAGTTTGCACTCTTTGGTGAAACAATACGAAGGCTAAATAAAACATCGGCAATATCATCTTTGGTATAATTTTTCTTCATCCATCTAACTGCCTTTTCATTACCATATTCAAGTATCCGACTAAGAACAAACTTTGGATAAGCATTCATATCAAGTTTATCAAAATCTACATCCCAAAAATATTTCCTTAAAAATTCTGGTAATTTTTTTGCCAAGATAACCTCTAATCTTTTCTTATGGATAAATTCAATTTTCTAGTTTGTATCTTTATTCATTTCTTGCCATTTAAAGCGAAGTCTTTCCAAATATTCCTCTTTTAGTGTTACTCTTCCTAATTCATTATTCTTTTTATTATTACCGTGAAAATCTGAACCACCGGTTATAAGCAAATTATATCTATGAGCCAATTCTAAGTAAATGTTTTTCTGGTAAATAGTATGCAGAGGATAGAAAACTTCAAGGCCATCTAAACCTAACTCCACTAAGTCCGGGATGAGAAAATCATTTTTAATAACACATGGATGTGCCAGAACTGATAGTCCTCCGGCTCCTTTCACAATCTGAAAAATATTTCCTGGTGTATAAGTTGGTTTGCATACATACGCGGGGCAATCATTTCCAATATATTTATAATATGCTTCTTCATAACTTTCAGTAAAACCATTTTTAAACATTGCATTGGCAAGGTGCGGACGGGCAATAACATTTTTGTTTCCAGCAAATTTATATACCTGCTTCATAGTTAAAAATATGTCAAACTTCTTTAATTTTTCTAATATCTGCCTGACTCGTTTTGTTCTGCCCTCTTGCACAAATCTCAGCATATTATTCAGCTTCTTATTATGAATATCAATAAAATACGCCAAGATATGAATATCATAACCTTTATAATAACTACTAATTTCTACTGCAGGGATAAGTTCAATATTATATTTTTTTGCATATTTTCTTGCTCCTAAATATCCATCAATGGTATCATGATCGGTTATGGCTATTGTGGAAAATTCTAAATCTCTAACAGCCTTTATTATCTCTTTTGGAGTATATGTCCCATCAGAATGGGTCGTATGAATATGTAGGTCAATTTTTTTCATTTTTTATTTTTCACTCCGTGCGCTGGTCTGCTTCCTCTTTCTTAAATATTTACTTTTTGCTTCAAGAACGCTAAGCTGTATTCTATCCTTTTTGCTTTCGTAGGTTGAAACCTTCTCTCCCTCAATATTTTCTAATCTTTTTAATGCAATTTCTACATACTCACGATTAGTATCAATTCCAATAAATTTTCTACACAACTTTTTAGCAGCAACAGCAGTTGTACCACTTCCAACGAAAGGATCTAAAACTACCGCATCTTCTGAAAAAGTTGTTAATTTGATTATATACTCACATATTGCCAATGGTTTTACAGTTTTATGTATATTGAATTCTCCCTTTTCTTCTTTACTGGATTTGGGTAGAAGGAAACATTTATTAATGATTTTACTAATTTTCTGCGTAGTCATAACATTTGAGGGAAACATATTTTTCCCGATTTTTACATTCGTATTTAAGAGTCCAACATTATATTTTAACATATTGTTTAGAAATGTTCTCTCATATTTTTTTTGAGCCATTACAATTGGCTCAAAGCAAGATTTTATTTGTGGGGTTTTCCAACCATTTAATCTCTCTTTCAATTCAATTTTACTTTTCTTATCCCAATCTAATTTATCAATGAAATGATTAAGCGACATAGCTTTTGGCTGATTTTGCGTATAAAGCCAGATAAAGCAATCTCTAATTAAAAAGCCAGCATCATCAACTGCAGAAACCATTCTATGATAAAGTCTTGGGCTTGAAAAAGAAAAAAAGAATCCGCCGGGTTTTAAAACTCTATATAAATCTTTTGATATTTTAAAATACCACTTATAAAATCTTTTTCCTTGCTCTTTATTAAACTTCATTCCTGGAGGGAGAGATTTGATAGTATGACAATAATCAGTTATTTTTGAAACCTTATCATTGTCCCATTTATTATCCATTTTATCCAAGAAATAGGGAGGGTCTGTTAAAACAAGGTCTATTGAATTATCGTCAATTTTTGGTAATATACTTTTAGCATCTCCCAATATAATCTTGTTCATTAATTCACTATTCATTTGGATTTACCCCTTTAAATTCTTCATATAGTATTTTATAAACCTTCAATCTGATTTCCTTATCAGATCTTTTTATTATATTGGGATTAGATAACTTTATTACTCTACCTCTTTCATCATAAACCCAATTGTTTCTATCTGCCCTATTACACTTTTGACATTGTGGTATTATATTACCCGCTTCTAAAGGTAAATTTGGATTTATATGAGCTTTTTGTAATCTTGTAATAGTGTTTGGCCAATGGATATTGGGCTTGCCTTCAATTAAACCACAAGTAGCACATCTATACCCATACCGTTTTTTTAATTCTTCCCAATCTTCTGTTTGTTCTATTCTATGCCCATGAAAAGCAGGATAAGGTTTCTTTAAAGTTATAAGTTTATATTCTCCTCTTGAAAGAATTACATCCCTATTGTCTCTACCACCTGCTGCGATAAACCAACCTTTCTGTGCGCCAAGGTGTCTTGCCTGTTGAACATCATTTACTTCAGGATAGTATTGACGAATAAATTGTGTAAGTTCTCCTTTTGATACTTTTCGTGTATTTGGATAATCCTGAACCAAATAAACCAATACAAGAGCATCTTTGGTATAATTCCCTCGAGCATTGGTTAATCTTGGAAGTTTTACTTCATACTGGTTTAAATATTTTCTGTGATATTTACATATAGTCTTATATAAATTTTTAATTTCATTATTAGATAATTGTTTCTTCATGGTTTTATCTACCCATCCCTTTATTAATTATTCCTTTTGCAGCTGATTCCCCAGCTAAATATCCTGTTGAAAAAGCAGCTTGCAAATTATATCCACCCGTATCTCCATCAATATCCAATACCTCACCTGCAAAATATAGACCAGAAACAATTTTGGATTCCATTGTCTTCTGATATATCTGATTTAATTCTACTCCTCCAGATGTAATAATGGCTTCAGAAAGAGGTCTTGTCTTAGTTACGGTAAATTCAAAACCTTTTAAAAGATTAACTATCTTTTCCCGTTCATTCTTTGTAATTTCTGCTATCCTTTTATCTTTGTCAATTTCTGATGAATTAATAAATGTTTTTATAAATTTTTGTGGTAGAAGTAATTTCATTAACTCATTAAAACATACACTCCCATTATTCTTAATCTCTCGTAAGATACGATTATGCAATTGTTCAAAAGTTAGACCTGGTTTGAAATCAACAAATAACTTTAGTTCATTTGCAATTATTTCTTTTTTGATTTTTCTGCTTAGTTTAAGAACAACTGAGCCGTCAACACCAAAGTCAGTGAAAAAGAACTCTCCGAATTCTTCTGCCGATTTTTTCTCTTTATTGAAAATAGAGACAGATACATTTTTCAATTTTAATCCCGATAATTCCTTTGTTGTTCCCTCCCCGATTTGCTCGTGGATAAATGGGAATTTAATCTCAAGTGGGACCAATGATGGATATATTGATGTAACTTTATGACCTGTTTTTCGGGCAAGTTTATATCCATCTCCAGTTGAGCCTGTTTGAGGATATGATGCACCACCTGTTGCAACTATGACTGCATCTGCAAAAATATTCCCTTTATCAGAAATGATTCCACCTATCTCATTTTTGTAATGAAGCAATTCTTTAACAGGATATTCTAATTTTATTTGGACATGATTTATTTTAAGATACTTTTTTAAAGCATCAACTACTAACCACGAATTATGTGAAGAAGGATAAATCCTTCCGCCAGATTCTTCTTTAAGTTTTAAATCTAAAGTTGAAAAGAATTTAATCAAGTCTTTATTAAAGAATTTTCTAAAAGCATTGATAAGAAACCTTCCATTCTTACCGTAATGTTCCACAAAAGTTAAGATATTCGGTTCTGTATTTGTAAGATTGCATTTCCCCTTGCCTGTTAAGGAGAGTTTTAGTCCTAATTTGTTCATCTTTTCCAAAAGAATGACATCCGCACCCAATTCAGCAGCTCTACCGGCAGCAATCATACCAGCTGGACCTCCGCCAATCACAATAACTTTCTTTGCCATTCAGGTAAGATATAGAAACCTATTTACTCTTTTGAACTTATTTTAGGTTTCATATTTGGCATAAAGCGAACTTTATCAAAAGGCTGAACCAAAGTTGTTGCAACATTAATAAGATGAGAAGCAATTCTTTTCAAATAACGAATATATAACGCGGAAATAACAGCAGTTTGTGGTGATAGCCCTAAATCCTCCTTCATCAACCTATTAAGAAGAATATCACATTGTCGGGTCAATTTTTTGCTTACAACGGTTTTAGCAGAATCCTTATCATAATTATTAAAAGAGTAAGTCACAATATCAAAAACATTCGCTACCTCTTTCTCTATATTCTGTAAGTCCTCTTCTAATTCTCCAACTTCTAATTTTTTAGATATAGCCTGTGCCAATTCTGCAATATTTGTTGTGTAATCCCCAATTCGTTCAAAATCTATAACTATACCAATAAGAATAATCCCACCAGGCGTGTCCACAGTACTTGAAAGTGAGAGATGTGTAAGCACTTTCTTGCGAATTGCTCTTTCGGTTTTATCCACCTTTTGTTCTTCATCAAATATGTTAACATCTGGATGGGGAATTTGACGACCTCGTAATCTTGCATAAGCATTATTAAACATTTGATTAGCTCTTTTAAGCATCTTAGATGCATCCTGATGAGCTTCCATAAATAGATCGCTTTTTTTAAAAAGTCGTAATATTTCTTTAAGCATTTTTTACCTTCTTACTTATGTTTTCACTCCTATTATTATATTTATATTTTTCACTTGCTCTGAAGGCACGCTCTTATTGTTTTAAGTTGTTCTCGCTTTTTCTCTTGATGCAACTCTAACAAAGAGGCCTTCATCTCTTCAAAGACGTTTTAACTTTTTTTCAATCAACCCTTCCAATTCTTTAATCACCTTCTTATAATCTGGTAAGTTACCAATTTGTCTCTTTAATTTTATCTGCCAATTTTTTATATAAGCAACCTTGTTGATTTCATATAAAAGATTAGGGAGATAAATATCATAACCAAATCTTCTTTTAAGCTCTTCTTTTATTTTCGCAACATTAATATTCAACTTCAAAAGATACCATAGGTCATAAATGTCACGCGGTTCGTTAGTTACATCTAAAATTCTGGATATTTTGTCACTTACTACAGATTCCAGAATATAAGTATTAAGCGCTACCTTTTCTTGCTTAAATTCTTGATAAGTAAATAAAATTCTCTTTCTTTTAAACGAGGGGCTAAAATCATCTCTTAAAATATCTATTTTTAACTCCTTCACTGCCTTAATTTCAGGAACAATATCATAACTAATATATAATTGCAGCCTATCTTTGCTTGTCTCTGAATGTATAGTCAGATGAAAAGGATAATCGGAACTAATTTTTGTCAGAAGTTGCTTAAGTCTTTGTTCATACTCCGCAAGATTTCCTTTGTCCTGCACTAAAAAATCTAAATCTTCTGAAAATCTGTAGTCACGAAAATAAACTTTTTTTAAGGCGGTACCTCCACGAAAAATAAGTCTTCTTTTAAAATACTCATTTCTAACTATATAAAATAGCACAAGTTCTATGAAATAATCTTTTTCAATTATTTCTTCAGAAACACCTTTTTTTAAGGCTAATCTTTGAATTTGAGAATAATTTATCATAAACTAACTAATGCCAGATTAGATCAAGTATTTGTTTTTGACCTACATTATCGATTAATCGCCAATGATTCTTATCTATTCCTTTCTTTGGTAAGATAGGATCAAATAAGTCATAGTGATTTTTTACATATTTCTTTAACTCATCTTTCAAATACTGTTGTTCTATATCAAGAATTTCTAATATATACCCCAGTCGTTTAGCTATTACATTCTTATTACATTTATTAACATAGTTGCTTAATTTGGTATAATCAATTTTATTTTTAGTTAGCCAGATTCCTTTGGCAATCTCAGTAATTCCTCCACAATATTGAGGATGAGCTAAAGCATCAATAATGGTCTTTTCTAAATCAGAAATTCTCACCTTTTTATCTCTGGTAGCCCATACCTCTTTAACTCCCCAGTTAAACTTATTCTTAATAAAAACGAGAATTAATTTATTCTTCATTTCTTGAGGAACAACCTGCCGCTGGGGAGTAGCTACAAATATTTTAACTAATGGTTGAGTCAACATCCCCCAATAATTCATAGCACTGTAAAAAGCAATATAATAGTCAGGAGAATTAACCACCTCTTTGGCTGCCACGTACCAATTGCCAATATATTGCACTGTGTTCCCTAATTCTTGAGGAATAATCAAAAATTTACCTGGTTTCATGCGAGTAACTATACCTCTTCTGACTAATTCACTTAATAAATCTGTAACTTCATTATATCCTTTACCAAGAATCCTCTGCACATCATCAATTTTAAAAATAGGCTTATTCTCTTCATAAAGTTTACAAATTAAATTGGCACTTACTTTGCCTAAAGTTTTATAGGAATTCATTTTTTCTACCCTTTATGTAAAGAATACAGTGTAATATCCTGTATTATATACACTTTTAGTTGATTAATATAAAATTATCCCAATAAGATACTCAACTTCCTCTTTTTCTAATAAGCGAAAAAGATCTTTGAAATCTGGATTGTGTTCCATTCTTACCTCTTATTAAATTAACCTCTCTGGTCATTTTCCAAGCAGCTATAAACTTTTTTTCAACTCCTAATTTTGACCAGAATTCAATATCAAACTTCTCATCATATTTATCAAAGGTGGTTAATCGGGATATAATTAATATTTTCTTGCTCATTATTATCATTATTTAGTTATTAACAAAATAAAAATTGGAATTGCAAAAAAAACAATCAAAATAAAAAGAATAGGATACAGTTTATTCTTTATAATTATTTTTGATAACATTACTGATGCCCTAATAGGAATGTGACGAACTGGCTTGACAGGCATAATAATTACCATTCCAAATACATTAAAACAGAGATGAGAAAGTGCAACTACCAAAGCCGGCATGCTGCCAGTTGCCAATGCTGCCAATAAGGTGGTAACCGTAGTTCCAATATTGGCTCCAACCGTATATGGCAAAACCTGATAAATAGTCAACATTCCAGCCCCAGCAAGAGGCACAACCAAAGAAGTTGTTATAGAACTGCTCTGCACAATTGCAGTTAATATCAAGCCTAACAGCAATGCTAAAAGGCCATTACGAAAGATAGTTTGGCTGAAAAACCGTTCTACTTTGTCCACCACAAGCAGACGCATTAGTTTTACCAGATATTTCAAAGCAATAAACAGACAGACTAATGCAATTGCCAGAGCAACAAATTTTGAAAATTGTGGAGAAAACAGCTTCTGGAAAAACCCGGCTGTTTCATCAGGATATTTGGAATTAAACAAAAGATGGACAACAGGTTTAGTTATTGTTGCTACAGGACTTTTGAACTCTGCTCCTTTCAGATTTGCAGAAACTACAAAATTAGCAAGAGCCACAGAACTCTTTTCAATTATATGAAAGCATATTTCCAGAGGTAAAAGGATAACAACTGCTATAATGTTGAAAAAATCGTGAACAGTTGCAGCTCTAAAGGCATTTTGAAATTCATCAGAACGGGAAATATGGGCGAGAGAAACTATAGTATTTGTGATGGTTGTGCCAATATTCGCTCCCATAATTATAGGAATAGCAATGCGGATTGAATGGGGACCTAAAATACCACTTGCTACTAAACCTATCACGATAGAAGTTGTGGTTGATGAACTTTGCAAGATACTTGTAGCCAAAATCCCCACAACTAATCCCATAATAGGATTACTGACATTTTGTATCAACCCTTCTGATAAACCCTTAAATCCCTTGAATCCCTCCCCCATCATTGCAATACTGAGAAAGAAGATGTAAATCAAAAATATAAGAAGTAAAATCTTTAATATTTTCTTAATCTTTGGCTGTTCCTTTACCAAAAAATTCGGAGTCATTCAATATCTTGGGGTAAGTTGTAGGTATTTTATAGTTTATCTACAATCTCAGAAACTTGGTCAACTACTTGAATATATCTTTCAAAAAATTTTACCAGTTGTTCGCCCTTCATTTTTACTTTTCTATTCTTGATGTCAAATGCTTGCAGGAAAACTGTGAAATCAATATTAAGAATATCAGAAGCTTTTTTTATTACATTAATAGTTCTCTCTGGAATTTCCTGATTCTTTATAGATATAATCGCTTTCATTACAGGAATGAAACTTGAAAATGAACTGGAAATTAAACTTCTTATCACTCTTAAATTTCCAATGCTTTCCAGAAAAGCCAAACGAAGAATAAGCAGCTTACCTTTCAATTCTCTTTCTGCTTGCAGCCGTAGATGTTCAGAGTTTATTTTCAGCTTTTCAAAATAATCTTCTCCATAGACAGTTTTGTGTGAAGATTTTATATTCAGAAATTCAATTGGGAAAGTGTCCAGAGAACTTTCAATATATTGTGTTGAAAGGAAAAGTGGAGTGTAAACATCTTTTTTTCTAAGTCTCTTAATAACATCCTTTGCTAAAATAAGATTACTTAACCTCAAGTTCTCTAAGATGATAGCAACATTTATATCGGATAATTTCGGATTAAAATCTTGAGTTACAGCACTTCCGTAGATATGAATAGAAACCAGTTTTTCACCGAAGACTGTCTTATATTTTTCTACGATTTCAGTGAAGATTTTTTGCTTGTCTTTTATTTTCATTCTTTTTTCCTCTCTGATTTATTGTATAATATAAAAGCTGAATAATGCTTGATACTTGAAACTGAATAATGGAAAGTAGGAAATCAAGTTTCCCCGACTTGTCGTGATTTCCGCTTTGCTTCAACGGATTTCAAATTTCCATTTTCCAGAAACACTTTCGCACACCTTTTTGCCAGATTTCTTATTCTTTTAATATAAATTGCTCTTTCAGTAACACTAATTGCTCCACGAGCGTCTAATAAATTAAAAATATGTGAACATTTTAGTAAATACTCGTATCCAGGATATATAAGTCCAATCTCTATTTGACGCTGAGCTTCATCTTCGTATTTATCAAAACTTGTAAAAAGCAACTCAAGATTTGCTGCATTGAAATTAAACTCAGAGAATTCTTTTTCATTTTGTGTATAAATCTCGCCATATTTCACATTTTCATTCCAGGCAATATCTTTGAAATTGTCTACCTGTTGAATATACATTGCCAGTCGCTCCAGACCATAAGTTAGTTCCACAGGAATAGATTTTAATTCAATGCCTGCTATCTGCTGGAAATATGTAAATTGTGAGATCTCCATACCATCCAGCCAGACTTCCCAGCCGAGCCCTACTGCACCAAGTGTTGGCGACTCCCAATCATCTTCCACAAAGCGGATATCGTGTTCCTTAATTGGAGTTCCAATAGCTTCTAAACTTTTTAAGTATAATTTCTGAATATCATCTGGTGATGGCTTAACCAGAACCTGAAACTGATAATAGTATTGTAATCTGTTAGGATTCTCTCCATAGCGCCCATCTTTAGGACGACGAGTAGGCTGAACATAAGCGACTCTTATGGGTTTGTTAGATAGAGAGGCAAAAAAAGTGGCGGGATGAAATGTTCCCGCACCCATTTCAACATCATGGGGTTGACGAATAATACATCCATTTTCAGCCCAAAATCTTTGTAAACTGAATATGATTTGTTGGAATGATAATTTATTTTGCATCATATTCATCCTTCGTCCCTCCCCGATTAAATCGGTGATCATCGGGACTACGCCTGTCCGCCGTAACATCCATTCTCCGTAGCAATGCTACTGCGAAGGATGAACTATGGAAGGCGGGAAGAACGGAAAATAGACGAAACTTTTTAGTCAGCATTAAGCTGAAGTTTGGGTTCATATACCTATTAATCTTCCCAAAATGTATCAATCTTGGTTTCTTCAATAAGAAGTTCAACAGTTGCTAATTTTTCCTTCAATCTCTCTTTCATAAAATAATTTGTAGCTAATGTGTTGGCTTTGACATAATAATCCTTTGCTAAAACAAAGAATGCTTGTGACTGCTTTTTATGAAAGCTTCTTAATCTATTATTTTCAGTATATTCAGAGCTCAAATCAGGATCCTTAGCTTTCTTGTCGTACTCAATGAATTTTTGATAATGACTATAACCTCTTTCATTATCTATTTCAGCAAGGAGCATATAAGGTTCTGGTTTATCAGGAGCAATCTCAGCAGATTTTTGGGCATTTGCAATTGCTTTATCGTAATCCTTTATTTGCCTATAAATGTCTGATATTCTATTATATCCTACTGGAGAATCTGGTTCTAAACCAATATATTTCTTTAATGATTCCAGAGCATCATCAAATCTTTGTTGAGTAACATAAGCTGCTGCTAAATTTAGATATGGTGCAGTACGAGTAGAATCCTTTTCTAATATTTCTAAATTTTGCTGTATGCTTTCTTCTATCCGCCCCGTTTTTTGATAGGCAATAGCTAATTTTTTCTCAATCTCCCCTTCCTCTACATCTGCATCTAATACTCTCTTCAAATAAGTAATTGCCTTATCGTAAAGATTATTATCAAAATATAAAATTCCTAAGGCGTGGCATGCCTTAATACAAGTAGAATCACATTCCAGAACAATTTTGAAGGCTTCAACTGCTCCCTCAAAATCATCTAATGGTTGACAAATTTCACCAGCATAAAACATATAATCAATATTTTCAGTATCAATTTCAGCCAATCTTCTATATGTTTCTAAAGCCATTTCACAATCACCATTAGTTTTATAAGTCCATGCTAATCCTTCAAGGGCTTCAATAAAGTCCGGTTCAATATCTAATGCTTGTTTGTAATAAGATATTGCTGAGTCATAATCTTCATTAATAGCTGATATTCGTGCAAGATAGGCGTATGCAGTCTTTTCGTTGGGATTAAGTTTAAGAACATCTAAAAATGCCTTTTTTGCATCTTCATATTGTTCAGAATTGTAGAAGTTAAGAGCAATATCCATAGCCTTGGTTTCAGCAGATTTTTTCAATTCAATTGCCTTGTCCAGAATGAGATTTACTGATTCAAGTCTTTTCTGTTTTTTCTTTTCAACTTGTAATCTTTCAAATTCAATATCTTCTGTCTGCGTATCTAAAACAAAGAAATTAACATTAAATAATGTTGACCCAATCTGAGAAATCTGTCCCCAAATACTAATGTCCGCTCCAATCTTTTTAGCAAGACTCAAAACAATCTCTTTATCCAATTCTACTATTTTAGTTTTTCCAAGTACCTTCATAGCATCTTTTGAACCAATTACAACAACATTAGGAAGTTTGTCTGCCACTTCGGGAAAATCATTTTTAAGATATTTACACATAGATTTGCTTTCTCTATCCAGGTAATGAAATCCCCAGACAGAGATTGTTATTCCCATATCTTTAACCTCACTCCTTTTAGCAGTCGCATTTTGCGAACAAGATAAGATTAGGACAACAATTATTATAAAAATTACATTGATCAGTTTTGACATTTTCACTACTCCTCCTTTATCTGCCTATTGGCAGATTTAGCACAAGACCACACGAAAATACTTTCTTCATACATAATAGAAAAAAATCTTAACTTTTTTTCGTGCATTTTTGTTGCTCATTTTTACTATTTTATTTTTGGTTAAAGATTTAAGATGTGGAAAATTTTAATCAAGAAATTTATAAAAATTGTGAAAATTAAGTAATCATTTATAAAGTTTTAATTAGATTTATATTAAAAATAAGATGGCGACCCCAAGGGGAATTGAACCCCTGTTGCAGGAATGAAAATCCTGAGTCCTAACCCCTAGACGATGGGGTCGCAAAATGGTGAGCCAGGAAGGATTCGAACCTTCGACTCTCGCCTTAAAAGGGCGATACTCTACCACTGAGTTACTGGCCCGTTAAGGATAAACACTATTCAGTAAGCATGTAGTGTCAAGGTAACACCACTTAACAAAGTTAACCAGAACAGGATAACTTCTTTTATTGTTTTTTTCTTGTCAAACTTTTTACACATATCCGGAAAATTCCATTTTTCTTGACATCAAAAACGCTAAATTAGTTCTTCTTTATAAAGAAAGGATATTATTGCATATGCTTTTAAGTAACGAAATTAGAAAGCAGTTTATCAAATTTTTTGCAGATAAAGGTCACGAAGTAGTTCCATCAGCACCACTAATTCCTATTAATGACCCTACCTTGCTCTTTACTAATGCTGGTATGAATCAGTTCAAGGATGTGTTTCTGGGAAAAGGAAAAAGGGACTATGTTCGCGTAGTGAATAGTCAAAAATGTCTGCGTGCTGGAGGAAAGCATAATGACCTGGAAGAAGTGGGAAAAGATGACTATCATCATACATTTTTTGAAATGCTGGGCAATTGGTCGTTTGGTGACTACTATAAAGTTGAAGCTATCAAATGGGCTTGGGAACTTCTTACAGAAGTCTGGCAGATTCCAAAAGATAAACTTTATGCTACAGTGCATAACAACGATGACGAATCATTCCAACTCTGGCAGGAAGTCACTGATATTGACAAAGATAAAATTTTAAAGTTTGGTGATAAGTACAATTTCTGGGAAATGGCAGAAACTGGACCTTGCGGTCCTTGCTCAGAAATTCATTATGACAGAGGTTTACAACATTGCCAAAGAATTGAAGATGAAAATCATAAATGCAAGATAAATGGTGGATGTGGAAGATTTGTTGAAATCTGGAATCTTGTTTTTATCCAATATAACCGTCTTGAAAATGGCAAATTAGTAGAGCTTCCCAAAAAGCATGTGGATACTGGCGCAGGATTTGAACGACTTGTTGCTATCCTCCAAAACAAATCCTCTAATTATGAAACTGACCTTTTTATGCCAATTATTAAACATCTTGAAACTCTATCTGATACAAAATTTGAAGAGAACAAACCAGCATTTCAAGTAATTGCTGACCATATCAGGGCACTTACTTTTGCAATTGCTGATGGAGTTCTTCCGTCTAATGAAGGAAGAGGTTATGTTATTCGTCGCATCTTACGAAGAGCTGCAAGATTTGGCAGACTGATAAATCTACATAAACCCTCCCTTTATCAACTTGTTGATGATATTATTGAAACTATGGGAGACCATTATCCAGAACTGATTGAAAAAAGAGAGCACATAATATTAGTAATCAAATCTGAAGAGGAACGTTTTAATCTGACTTTAGACAATGGAATTATAAAATTCAATGAAATCACAGAAAGGCTAAAACCTAAGAAAATAATCTCTGGCAAAGATGTTTTCAAATTGTATGATACTTATGGCTTCCCGATGGATTTAACAAGAATTATGGCAGACGAAAAGGGACTTCTGATAGAGGAAAAAGGTTTTAACATTGAAATGGGTAAACAACGAGTGCAATCTCAAAAATCAGCTATATTCAATCTTGTTACTAATAATATCAAATGGAACGAATTCTTCACATCCGAAAAAACAGAGTTTGTGGGGTATGAAAAAAATGAATGCCAAACCTATATTTCAAAATATTCTTTGGATAGCAAAAATAATATAAAATTAGTTCTATGCCAAACCCCATTTTATGCAGAATCAGGCGGACAGCTTGCTGATATAGGCATAATTTTCAACGATGAATGCAATATTGAAATCTATGATGTGCAAAAAGAGAATGATATTTCTATTCATATTGGTAGATTGGTGTCAGGGAAAATCAATGACAAAGAAGTTACTGCAAAGATAGATGTTAAACGAAGAAAGGACATTGCAAGAAATCATACAGCCACCCATCTTCTTCATGCTGCTTTAAGAGAAATTTTAGGAACACATCTTCACCAAAAAGGCTCGTTAGTTCCTCCTGACAGATTGCGTTTTGACTTTACACACTTCAAAGCAATTGATAAAAATGAGCTTGATATGGTAGAAAAAATTGTTAATGAGAAAATTCGGGAAAGTCTGCCTGTAAATATCTATTATGATGCCATTGAAAATGCCAGGAAACAAGGAGCAATGGCTCTTTTCGGTGAGAAATATGAAAAAAGAGTAAGAGTAATTGAAATAGACAATTATTCTATAGAACTCTGTGGTGGAATTCATTGCAAAAATACTGGAGAAATTGGATTATTCAGAATTTTATCTGAAAGTTCTATCTCCGCCGGTGTACGCCGAATAGAAGCTCTAACCGGAAAACACGCATACAATTATTCTAAAAAAGAAGAAACAATACTGAATGAAATTCAATCACAATTTAATTGTTCAATAAATGATATTATAAAAAAAACCAAAAAAATGGCCTCGGAAAATAAAGAGTTGAAAAAACAACTTGAGAAATTTGAAATGGACCACATAAAAAGAACAGTGGACAAACTTATTGAAAATGCGAAATTAATTGATAAAATAAAAATTGTAGCTGGAGAAGTAAAAGTTAAAGACAATCAGCTGTTGCGTCAATCAGCAGATTATTTAAAGGATAAAATCAACCGAGGAATTGGCATTTTGGGTGCAAACATTGACGATAAAGCATCCCTTATTTGCATAGTAACTCCAAACTTACAAAAGCAATTTCATGCAGGAAAAATTGTGAATAAGGTGGCAGAACTGATTGGCGGCAAAGGTGGCGGTAGACCAGATATGGCAATGGCTGGTGGAAAAGATGTAGGCAAGATTAAAAATGCAATTGCGAAAGCGCCAGAAATAATAAAAGAATTTTAGAAACAACAAAGCACCTTAGTAAAAAAAAGGAGAACCAATATGTTATCAATACATAAAAAAAATTCTGAGCAGAGGTATTTTAATACCGAAAGAAGAATTTGAAAAAATTCTTTCACTCTTAAGATAAAAAAGACATAGCAAAATTGATTTACAAGAGATTGCAAAAAATAAAGGGTAGGATAGAATATTTCAAAAGACAATGGGAAGAAATGAAGGATATTTGGGAATAACGGTATCATCTGCTAATAGGCGGATTACGGAATTGAATACGAAATTAAAGGATAGGTAGCCATGTTTTGGACACTTCGCAAAAAGATTCTCATCGGGTATGGAATGACTCTCGTTCTGATGATTGTGGTTTTCATATGGGCGTTTGTCAATCTGCTCGGTTTGGGCAGGGCCAGCGATGCCATCCTGAAGGAAAACTATAAGAGTATTCTGGCGGCTGAGAATATGATAGATGCTATTGAGCGGCAGGATAGCGGGGTACTCCTTTTTAGCCTCGGTTACGAAGATGAGGGGTTGAACCAGTACAGGAAAAACGAAAGCCTGTTTTTACAGTGGTTTGCTCGGGCAAAAGATAATATTACCATTGAGGATGAAGACAAAATTATCAACACTATTGAAAGAGTATACTCGTCCTATCTGGTTAATTTCTCCGAGCTCAGACGGGTCTATCAAACCACTCCAGAAAGGACATCTGCATTCTATCATGAAACTGTCCTCCCGTCGTTCAAGTCGGTCCGAGATGCGTGTGTTCGCCTGCGGGAGATTAACCAAGAGACGATGTTCAAAGCCAGTGACTACGCGCGGAACATTTCCACGACATCCACCTTGTCTATGGTCATAATCGGTATTGTTGCCCTATGCATAGGATTGGGATTTAGTCTGCTGTTGTCAAATCTTTTTGTGAGACCACTTCGGCAGATTATGGAGGCGACACAAAAGATCGCTGAGGGCAACTACGATGTTGAAATCTCTACCAGTTCCTCTGACGAACTTGGGCGTCTTGCTGGTGAGTTTAATGCGATGGCGCGGAAACTGAAGGCATACCATCGTCTAAACATAAAACAGATTGTAGCGGAAAAGCGAAAGAGTGAGGCTATCATCCAGAGCATAGATGACGGCATCGTAGTTGTGGACGCCGAATTCAAGGTAACTGGCATCAATCCAACAGCAGCTGAAGTCTTTGGTATCGAGCCTGATAAGGCGCAGGGTGGGCATTTTCTGGAGGTGGTCAAGAGTGACCAACTCTTTAACTATGTGAAGCAAACGGTCCAATCTGGCCAGTCCCCTCCCATTGAGGAAGGCAAGAATGTCTTCATAGTGCAACAAGGTGAAAGACAATACCATTACCAATTTTCAATTACTCCTGTGCTTGCAAAGGATGGCTCTATGCTGGGGGTAGTGTTACTCTTACGTGATGTTACCAGGCTCAAAGAGCTTGACCGCCTTAAGAGCGAGTTCGTTATGTCAGCATCTCATGAGCTGCGGACCCCCTTGATGAGCATTGGTATGAGTATTGATCTCCTTCAGGAAACCGCTATGGAGAAGATTAACGAAAGAGAGCAACAACTTCTTTCGGCTGCCCACGAGGATTTGCAGCGACTTAAAGCCCTTGTTAACGACCTATTGGACCTCTCCAGAATTGAAGCAGGCAAGATGGATATAGAATTCAACCGTGTTCTCGTCCCTATACTGTTTGAAAAGGCTGTTGCGGTTTTGAAGTCCCAGGCAGACGAAAAATCGGTTGAACTTTCTTTTGAAGTCCCGGAAGGGTTGCCTTATGTGAAGGTAGATCCCAACAAAATAACATGGGTTTTAACCAATCTAATTTCTAATGCATTGCGTTATACTGATAGCGGAGGGCATATTCGACTTTTCGCTGAACAGATTGGTCCCCATGTTCACATTTCGGTCAACGATGATGGTTCTGGTATTCCATATGAATACCAATCCAAAATTTTTAATAAGTTTGTGCGTGTCAAAAGCGACAGGGAAGTTGAAGGCAGTGGGCTTGGATTGGCTATTTGCAGAGAGATTGTCCGCGCTCATGGAGGTATCATTTGGGTAGACTCAATCCCAGGAGAAGGAAGTACCTTTACCTTTACGCTCCCGGTTGCAAAATAACATCAAAATGGAGGATTGTATGAAAAACAAATCAGTTCTAATAGTGGATGATGAAAAAAATATTCGTCTGACTATAGCACAGTCACTTGTATCTATGGAACTGGAAACAGACACCGCGGTGAATGGAGAGGAAGCACTTACCAAGCTCAAGGAAAAGGAATTTGGATTGATTCTTTTGGATCTCAAAATGCCGGGGATGAATGGCATGGAAGTGCTTCGCAATGTCCGGGAGATTCGACCTGACATCCGTGTCATCATCATTACCGCTTATGGCACTATTGAATCAGCAGTAGAGGCTATGAAACTTGGTGCGGTGGACTTTATACAGAAGCCATTTGCTCCAAGGGAGATTCGGAAATTGGTATCGCAAGTGCTCGACAGAGATAAAATCGACGAGCAAAAAGTGTCCGATTATACATCACATATTGAACTTGCCAAGAGGTGCGTTGGAGACAGGCATTTTGATGCTGCCACGGAGCATGTGCGGGAGGCTATTTCCTTGGACCCCGCGCGCCCAGAGGCATTCAACCTGCTTGGTGCACTTATGGAGATTCAAGGGGATGTTCTTGAAGCCCAGAAGAACTATCGGACAGCTCTAACGCTCGACCCCATATACGAACCTGCAATAAAAAACCTTGACCGTTCCACAAGTTGGAAACCAGAGGGAGACATAATTCTCGGGGGAGACAAAAGGAAAGAAGAAAAGAGGAAGGAGAGATAAATGTCACCTAATCAGAAGCTCTTCATAGTCATTGTGGGTTGTGGGCGTTTGGGCTCATATCTTGCCAACAGACTGAGTAGTGAGGGTCACAGTATAGTGATCGTTGACATCAATGAGTCTGCCTTTGATGCGCTTTCCGCCGAATACAGTGGATTTCGGGTCGAAGGAGATGCCACGGAACTCGCCGTGCTGAAGCAGGCTAAGATAGATAAAGCAGATCTGGTCATTGCCGCAACACGGGAGGACAACATCAACTTGATGGTTGCCCAGGTTGCTAAAAAGCTCTTCCGTGTACCGCGGGTTATGGCACGAGTGTTTGAAACGAAACGAGAGAAGATTTACCGAGACTTCGGCATAGAGACCATTTGCCCAACGTTGATTGCGGGCGATGTACTCTTGGAATCGCTTATGAAATTGTCAGTCATCACGGAGAAAGGGGGCCGACAATGAATATTCTCATTGTAGGCGGAGGAAAGGTGGTTTACTTCCTTTGCCGCACCTTCCTTTCTAAAGGTTACAAAGTCACTGTGATAAACCGCGATCAGGATGAGTGCACCTGGCTGGCGCGGCGTCTAAAGGTAACTGTTGTATATGGTGACGGGAGCGATTCTCAAATCCTGGAGGAAGCGGGAGCTGACGCTGCGGATGCCGTGCTGGCGGTAACCCCCAATGATCAGGATAACCTCGAAATTTGCCAACTGGCGGACCTGCGCTTCCGTGTCCAGCGGACGCTGGCATTGGTCAACGATCCTGACAATGAAGAGGTCTTCCGACAGCTGGGAATTACAGCCGCTTTTTCTACGACGCGCATTCTGTCGAGCCTGATAGAACAAAGAGCCGGTTTTGAAGAAATCACCAACCTGATCCCTGCCAGCGAAGGGAAGGTAAATATCACGGAGGTCGTGCTGAAAGAGACCTCCCCCGTGGTTGGACAGCCACTTATCGATATTGCATTGCCGGAGAATTCCCTTGTAGCATCTATCCTGCGCGAGGGACAAGCGATTATACCCAGAGGAACCACTGTGCTCCAGGATGGGGATCACCTTATTGTCATCTCATTGCCGGAAAACCTCGGACAGGTGCTTAAGGCACTTACCGGGAATATGAAGTAATGGAGAGATGAACTTGCGAGCCAATGTCAGTCTGAAGCAACGCTATCGGGCAATATTCTCTTACACAGGACTAATTCTTCTCCTGTGTGGCTTTTTGATGCTTACTCCTCTTCTGGCTCTTTTAGCCTATCCCGGTGAGTGGGCACACAGCTTGGGATTCATTCTTCCTGCCATTATACTCATTGGGATTGGCATCGGGATGTGGAAAAGCTTTCAGCAGTCCAAACCTGTAATCCTGACAGTGCAGGAAGGTGGCGTCATAGTACTGTTAAGTTGGGTTGTGGTAATCTTATTTTCAGCCTTGCCCTTTATAGTTATTCATAGATTAAGTTTCACTCAAGCTGTCTTTGAGTCTGTCAGTGGCTGGACAACCACCGGACTTTCCGTGGTTGATGTTACCAGAACAACACACATAATTCTGCTTTGGCGTAGCATTATGCAACTTGCGGGTGGTGCTGGTTTGGCTATCATTATGCTTGCTGCCATTGCTGGACCAGTAGGTCCGGGACTCTCAGCAGCTGAAGGCAGGAGTGAGCAGCTCGTCCCACATGTCCGCGAATCAGCCAAACTCGTTATAGCAATCTATAGTGGATATGTATTGGTAGGCATCTTGGCATACTGGTTGGCTGGGATGGCTCCGTTTGATGCAGTCAACCATGCGTTTGCTGCGCTTTCCACTGGTGGTTTTTCAACCCAAGCTGAAAGCATTGGTCACTGGGACTCGGTTGCTATTGAATCTGTGACCATACTATTAATGCTTCTCGGTAACCTGAACTTCCTGACGGCCTATCTGCTCCTGCACGGGAAGTTAAAGGCTGTCTATCGTAATGGCGAAGTGCACCTCATGACCGTTTTGATTCCTGTTTGTGCTCTTAGCTTGTTTCTGCTGGTTTGTAGGGGGATCTATCCTTCAATGGGTAAGAGCGTTCGTGTAGCTATTTTTGAGACCATCACGGCATTAACAACCACAGGGTTTACAACTACAGGTTACGGCAACTGGAACTCTATAGGATTCCTTGTATTGATGGTTCTTATGCTCATTGGTGGTGGAACGTGCTCGACGGCCGGCGGTATCAAACAATACCGCGTCTATCTGCTCTTCAAATCACTTTTGTGGGAAATACACCGCCCGTTTCTGCCCAGGACGACCGCCGTTGAGAACTATATCTGGCAAGGAGAACGGAAAGACTTTATCAACGATGGACGGATACGGCGAGTTGCCACTTTTGTATTTCTCTATCTTGCTGTGTTCATCGTAGGTTCAGGAATTCTTGCTGCGCATGGATACGGGCTCAGGGAATCTCTGTTCGAATTTGCTTCGGCATTAGGCACCGTGGGCCTTTCTGTTGGTGTAACAACAGCTTATTCGCCGCCTTTGGTGCTTTGGACGGAGATACTGGGTATGTTTCTTGGCAGACTTGAATTCTTTGTAATTATTGTAAGCATGGTGAAAATAGTTCGTGATTCCTTTTAGGAATACTGTAGAAGAAAATGGATTGGGTCATTACTCTAAGGTCGTGTTGATGATTAATTAAAAGGTTAGGGAGGTCTCGTTTCATAGATTCCTGGGAAAAGGGCGTTTCAAAATTGATAAAGCTATTGCAAAACTGCCAGAGATTGTAAAAAATATTTGAAGTTACAAAAAAGAGAAAAAACAGAATAAGATTTATGGTTAAAGTCAAAATAATTTATAAAGTGTAGATTATGGAAGCACAAAATTCTATTATCCCCATTGAAATAATAGAGAAGAAAATATTCTTTTTACGAGGTAAGAAGGTAATGCTGGATAGCGACCTTGCGGAATTATATGAAGTGGAAACCAAACAACTGAAAAGAGCAGTTCGCAGAAACATAGAGCGTTTCCCAAAAGATTTTATGTTTGTATTAACTAAGGAAGAATTTAATAACTTGAGGTGTAATTTTGGCACCTCAAGTTGGGGAGGAACTCGTTATTTTCCTATGGCTTTCACAGAGCAGGGTGTTGCAATGCTTTCCAGCGTTTTGAAAAGTAAGCGTGCTATTAAAGTTAATATCCAGATAATGCGAACTTTCGTGAGACTACGCAAATTGATTTCTTCACACAAGGATATCTTAGCCAAAATTGAAGAAATGGAGAAAAAATATGACTACCAATTCAAGATTGTTTTTGAAGCAATAAGACAAATGATGACACCTCCGGAAAAAGTCAAACGAGATATTGGATTCAAAGTAGGGAAATAAGTTATTCAAAAGCTTGATGGAATAAGATTTTAAGGACGAAATATTTTCCCCAGAAAATCTAAAAAAATAATTGGTAATAACTAAAGTGACAACCAAGGAGGTAGATATGAAAAAGTTAGAGTGTATAATACCAACCAAAAAAGTTGCACCCCTTTATGAGGCATTACTTAATTTTGATGTGTGGGGAGTAACCGAAACCTCTGTAAGAGGGTGTGGTAAACAAAAAGGCTATTACAAAGAGCAGGAATGGGTGGATAAGGCAAGAAAAATAAGAATCTTACCTTTTACCAAACTGGAATTTATAGTTAAAGATGAGATAGTAAAGCCACTAATAGACCTGATTCTAAAGACTGTAGGCACTCATTCTATGGGCGATGGTAAAATATTTGTATGTCCTTGCAAGGATGCCGTTAGAATTAGTGACGGCAAAAGAGGAATAAAGGCTATATCAAAGTAAAACGGCAAAATCCGAATGGCAATAAAAAGAAGTAAAGCTAATTATTGGATGTTAAATGAGTAAAAATATTAGTCCCGTTAGTCCGCCAGCTGGTGGATCTAACGGGATTAGACCTAGAGAAAAGTTATTAGCTAGCGATAGTCCTAAAATGGTTGGGACTGAGGATTTGTTGGCTATTATTTTGGGACATGGCAGTAAAGGGAAAAATGTTTTTGACTTAAGCAAAGAGGTGATTAAATTTCTTAGGGAAAATATGGGTAAAGAAATAAAAGTAAGTGAGTTAACTCAGTTTAATGGTATAGGAGAAGCAAAGGCGTTACAAATAGTATCGGCATTAGAAATTGGTAAGCGTTTTTATAAAGATAAAACAAAAATGCAGATTAAAAAAGTAAGAAATGGAGAATTGATTATAGGTGATTGTCTTGATGTAATGCAAACTATGCCTGATAATGAAATAATATTAGCTTTTACTTCTCCACCTTATCTTAATGCTATAAATTATGAAGACCAAATCAAAAAATTAAGTGGGGAAATAAAGTATTGGGAACGAAAAGAAGTTTCTTATGAATACTACAAAAATTTCCTTATTGATAGATTTAAGGAACTTTATCGTATTGTTAAACCTGGTGGACATAATGTAGTAAATATTTCACCAATCGCATGGAATGGGAAACGAATTGCCTTACCGTTTCATTTTGTGAGTTGGATGGAAAATATTGGTTGGATATTTAAAGAAGATATTATATGGGAAAAAGAAATTGCTCGGGACAGACGAAGCGGTGTTTTAATGCAACATCCCTATCCCGGATATTATTATCCCAGCTTAGTTGTAGAATATGTTTTTGTTTTCCAAAAGCCTGCAGAAAAGAAAGAACAAAATAATATCTATTACTTTCGGACAAGAAAGGAAAAAGAAGAAAATAAAATAGATTTGTCTGATTATCAAGATAAGAAGAGTAAAAATATCTGGAGAATCAGACCAGTTGCTCCACAAGAAAATATACATCCCTGTCCTTTCCCTTTAGAATTAGCCAAACGAGTTATAAAATACTATTCATATAAATGGGACACCGTGATTGATATTTTTACAGGAAGTGGCCAAACTAATTTAGCAGCTGAACTTTTGGGTAGGAAGCACATAGGAATAGATACCCAAGAGAAATACATTAAGTATGCAGAAAGAAGAATTAATAATCAAGCAAAACAGTTACATTTGGAGGATATTTGAAAATCATAGCAAGGCTTGAGAATTTGAAATTTACACCAACTCTTTTACCAAAATTAAAAGAATTTAACATGGATGATTTTATAGACGGTAAATTGGCAAAAACAGCTGTATTAAATTATCGGGATAACCGTTTCGGTATAAGCCAATGGGTTTCACCTAAAAGGACTCGTAGTTATCCGTATGGAAGAGTTTATGACACAATGAGTCAGCAAATCAGAGTTACAATAATCCCATTTATTAAAGATGAAGGATTTGATGGAGATAGAGATTTCCTCCAATGGGATACTGTTTCCTTAATGAGTCTGCTTAATGTATATGTGCTTCTTGGCTATTACCATAAGGCTGAGAAAAACCTGAATTATGAGAACAAAATTACGAATCAAGTATTAGATTATCAGTATCTAAAAGAACAATTAGATGCCCTCATTAATTACAAATCAAGCGCATTACATTGGAATTTATCCCAATTAGATAATTCATTAAAGATTGCTCAAAAATGTAAAAATAATTACAAAATCATTTCCAAACGATTAAAAGTAAAAATGCATAGTAGCGAAGGAATTGACAAAAGAATTAAAATTTTGAAAAGCGGTGTAAAACAATTTAAAGACCTATCCCGTAGTTTAGCAACTGAAGCCCAAAATAGGGAATTTCAAACTACTCAACCCAAAGAGAAAGTAATAGGAAAGAAAGCAAAAATAATAATTAAAAATTATCTTGGTGGTTTATATTATCTTACTGTAGATGAAGTGATAATTAAAAATGATAAGCTGTTCTTAATTGAGAAGAAGCATAGTAAAAATTCTTTATTTCCAAGTATTTCCGACATAAAGGATGGAATTGTAAAAATGATGCTATTCGTCAATCTAGCTGAAACCAAAATTGTAAATAGAGTGGTTAATCATTTTTCTATACTTGGTTTAACATCAGCAAAATTTAAAGGCTTTTGTCATAATAAAATGTCTGAACAAGAAATAAAAAGTTGTTTAGCCAGAAATGAATTCTTACCGCGTCAAAAGAAAATCATTCTTTCAGTTTTCAATGAAGGTAAGTTAAATGATTTTCTGGTATTCCTTATGGACAGCAACAATCCAAATTATCGAAGTAAGATATTGAACTCTGTCTTGATGTAATTAGGTATAAATAGCTTTGCTAAAAACGATAATTTTTGTTGGTAGAAATATAAAGGAAAGCGAAATGAATTTTTCATTAGGAAAAATATTTCCTTTGTGCTCTTTGTGTTTAAAAGATTTATTCAGGAGGCTCAATGATAGGTTCAAAAGATAAAAGCATTATTTCAGTCTCGCATCTAAGAGAAATTTTTGAAGAGATGAAAAAGTATGATATAACTAAATTGATTATAAATCGGAGTGGAGAGAGTTATGAAATCCAACGAGGAAAAAATTTAGAAGAGACTACCGTTAAAACTGTAAGCGAGAAGGAAGCCGAGACCCTTGCACAAATTGAAAAAAAGCCGGAAGAAATAGAAATTAAAGAAGAAAAAAAAACACAGGAAAAGAAAAAAGAAGAGAACAATATTGCTGAGATAAAAACACCTATTGTAGGCACTTTCTACCGTGCCCCTTCACCAGATAGTGAGCCGTTTGTAGATATTGGTTCACAGATAAAAAAGGGTGACACGCTCTGCATTGTTGAGGCAATGAAATCAATGAACGAGATTGAATCTGAAGTGGGTGGTATAATTGAAGAAATATTGGCAGAAAACGGTAAAATGGTTGAGTATGACCAAACTCTATTCAAAGTTAAAGTAAGTTAAACTGGTTAAACTGGTTGAACTGGTTAAACTGGTTGAACTGGTTAAACTGGTTGAACTGGTAAACTAATTTATTAATTCACTATTAAAATTATGATTAAAAAAATAATAGTTGCCAATCGCGGCGAGATTGCATTACGCATTATCCGCGCTGCTAGAGAAATGGGTATAAAAACTGTGGCAGTCTATTCAAAAGCAGATAAGGATAGTCTTCATAGAAAATTTGCTGATGAAAGTGTGTGTATAGGTGAAGCACCTTCAAAAAAAAGTTATCTCTTCTATCAGAATATTCTCGGTGCAGCAGAAGCCAGTGGTGCTGATGCTATTCATCCCGGATACGGATTTCTTGCAGAAAATGCTGATTTTGCTGAAGCCTGTCAGGCATTAGACCTTATCTTTATTGGACCAAGTCCTGATTCAATGCGGAAAATGGGTGACAAAGCAACTGCTAGAAAACTGATGACTAAAGCTGGTGTTCCAGTTACTCCCGGTTCAAAAGGAATTCTGGAAAATATATCAAACGCTAAAGAAACGGCTGATAAGATTGGTTATCCAGTTATGATTAAAGCATCTGCTGGCGGCGGAGGCAGGGGTATGAGAATTGTAAATCAGGAAAATGAACTTGAACGAAGTATCCAAAACGCTGCTCACGAATCAGAAAAAGCATTCGGTTCTGGAGAGCTCTATCTTGAAAAATTCATTTCTAATGCTCGGCATATTGAAGTGCAAATTCTGGCTGATAAAAAAGGAAATACTGTCCATCTTTTTGAAAGAGAATGCTCTATTCAACGAAATCATCAGAAGTTGCTGGAGGAATCACCTTGTCCAATTCTCACTGAAAAAACCAGACGACATATCTGCGAAACAGCTGTTAAAGCCGCTAAAAACGTAGGCTACCATTCTGCCGGTACTGTGGAATTTCTTTATGATGTTGATACAAATAAATTCTATTTTATGGAAATGAACACCAGAATTCAAGTTGAGCATCCTGTCACAGAGATGATTACAAACATTGACTTGGTCAAAAAGCAAATTGCAATTTCTGGAGGTCAGGAATTAGAAATAAGTCAAAATGATATAAGACATCAAGGTCATGCGATTGAATGCCGTATAAATGCAGAAGATTGGAAAAACGATTTCCGCTCCAGTCCCGGTAGAATTACACAATATATCCCACCAGGTGGATTTGGTGTGCGTGTAGATTCTGCTTGCTATACAGGCTGGGAAATTCTGCCGTATTATGATTCTCTAATTGCTAAATTGATTACCTGGGGAGATACTAGAATTGATGCCATTGAAAGAATGAAAAGAGCTTTGCATGAATTTGTAATAGAAGGAATACATACTACTATTGACTTTCATAAAATGATTCTGAATCATTCTGAATTTATTAAATCAAATATTACAACTAATTTTATTGGAGAATATTTTTAGTGAATTAGTGAATTGGTAAACTGGTTGAACTGGTTGAACTGGTTGAACTGGTTGAACTGGTTGAACCGATTCAACCGATTCAACTGATTCAACTAATCTGAGGTAAAATTATGCGAAAATTATTTATAAAATGTCCGAATTGCAAAACCACTCATTTTATCAATTTTTATGCAAAAAAACAATTTGTATGTCCAGAATGCAATTATCACTTAAGCCTTACTACAAATGAAAGGATTAAATTTCTAATAAAAGGTAGAAGTTTCAAAGAATATTTTAAAAAAATTAGGACCATAGACCCGTTGAATTTTGCGCGCTATCAAGAGAAGTTAAAAATCGCCCATAAGAAAAGCAAATCTAAATCTGCTGTAAAAGTTGGAATGGCTAAAATTGGGAAATATTCTGTAGTAATCGCAGTATTAGACCAAAATTTTATGATGGGAAGTATGGGAGCGGCTGTTGGTGAAAAGGTCACTCGAGCTGTAGAGCTCGCATTAAATAAGAATATTCCGTTAATAATTATCTCCGCATCTGGCGGTGCAAGAATGCAGGAAGGGGTTATCTCACTAATGCAGATGGCAAAAACAAGTGCAGCTTTAAAACGACTAAATAATGCAGGTTTACTGTTTATCTCTATACTTACTCATCCTACTACCGGGGGTGTAAGTGCTTCCTTTGCCTTTTTGGGTGATATTATCATTGCTGAACCCAATGCACTTATTGGATTTGCAGGTCCTCGTGTAATTCAACAAACTATTGGAGAGAAATTGCCAGAAGGATTTCAGCGCTCAGAATTCTTACTCAAGCACGGAATGATAGATATTATCTGCAATCGGATTAGTCTGAAAAGCATCCTTGAGAAAATTCTTAATATCCATCTCTCGTCTGGGGCAAAACTTTCACCTATTTCTAAAGATGTAATAAAGCCTTCTTCTCCAAGATATTCAATTATGGAGACCGTAACATTGGCAAGACATATTCAGCGTCCTACTACACTTGATTTTATCAACCTGATTTTTGACGATTTTATTGAACTTCACGGAGACAGATTCTTTGCTGATGACAAGGCAATGGTAGGTGGAATCGCCCTTTTTGAAGGAATTCCAGTTACAGTAATTGGACAGCAAAAAGGGAAAAATACGAAAGAGAATATCTATCGTCATTTTGGTATGGCTCATCCAGAAGGTTATAGAAAAGCACTTCGTTTGATGAAGCAGGCAGAAAAATTCAATCGCCCAATAATAAATTTGATTGATACACCAGGAGCATATCCGGGCATTGGAGCAGAAGAGCGTGGACAGGCAGAAGCCATTGCAAAAAATCTTCGTGAAATGTCTGACTTAAAAGTACCTATTATTAGTATTATTACAGGAGAAGGCGGGTCAGGTGGTGCATTGGGAATTGGTGTTGCAGATAAAATCTTAATGCTGGAAAACGCAATATATTCTGTAATTTCACCAGAAGGTTGTGCGTCAATTTTATGGAAAGACCCTAAAAAATCCAGAGAAGCTGCTGAAGCTCTAAAAATTTCCGCATTTGACTTGTTAAAGTTAGGCTTAATTGATGAAATAATTTCCGAACCTGAACAAGGTGCACATACTGATATTGAAAAAACTGCAAATTCATTGAAAACTGCAATCCATCTGCATTTAGAGAAACTGCTAAAATTTAATCCAGAAGAACTAATTGAACATCGCTATCAGAAATACCGTAAGATAAAATTTTATGAAGAATAATACAAATAAATCCTAAATCCTAATTTCTAATGTCAAATAAATGCCAAATTCTAAATGACAAAAATCAACTTTTTTGATTATTATAGAGAAAATAAAGGTTTTTGCATTTGATATTTGTACGCCAGTCCCGATTTATCGCTACTCCGTTTCGGAGCTGGCGGATCATTAGAATTTAGAAATTAGGATTTAGAACTTTAGAAAAATATGTATAAAATTATCCTAAATCCATTTGCAGGAAAAGGAAAGGCATTTCGTTCCATCCGCAAAATTAAAAAATTTTTCAATAAACACAAAATGCAATTTGAAATGGCAATTACTGATTCTCCAAAACAAGCTATAAACATCGCTTTAGAGAGCGCAAATAAAGGATTTGAATATATTGTTGCTGCTGGAGGGGATGGCACAATTAATGAAGTATTAAATGGAATAATGAAATCAAATAATCCTGAAGAGATAAAACCTGGAATTATCACTGTTGGCGGCGGTAATGACTTTATAAAAAATATTGATTATCCAAAAAAGATAGAAAAGCAGGTAAAACTACTGAGAAGACGAGTTACAAAGAAAGTTGATATTGGTCAAATTGAAGATTACTATTTTATAAATACACTTGGAATTGGGTTTGATGCTCAGGTAGCGATAACTTACTCAGAAAGCAAAACTTTTGATGGTTCTGCTGGATATATGAAAGCAATAATGAAAACCCTTATAAAATGTAAAAGCTATCCCGTGGAAATACAAATAAACGACATTTCAATCAAAGGTGATAAACTTTTTGTTTCTGTTGGAAATGGTAAATGTTGTGGTGGCAAATTTCATCTCACTCCTGATGCAAAAATTGATGATGGTCTCTTTGACTTCTGTATTATAGATAAAATATCAAGAAAAGAAATTATAAAATTGCTTCCAAAAGCTGTTAAAGCAAAACATATAAATTATCCAATGGTTACTATGCTAAAAGGAAAAGAAATTATTGTAAAATCAGATGAAGATTTACCTGTTTATTTGGATGGTGAAATTCCTGATTTGAAGGACAGAAAAAACATTGACATAAAAATACTCCCAAAAGAGATTAATTTAATTGTGCAATAGAAATGTTTAATGTGGGAGAACATAATGAAATATATTAAATCACTATTAGCAATAATTATCTTTTCATGCTTAATTGTAAGTTGCACCAGTCCGACAAGTAGTGAAAAAGCCAGTATAACCGGTAGAATTTTCTATACAGATTCTGGAAATCCTGCTATTGGTGCAAAAGTTATTTTAAGAAAAAATTTTGGACACGGGATGTCAAATGTTTTTTCCTTTTATGATAGCACTTATACAAGTAGCCTGGGATATTTTACATTCAATAATATAGAAAAGGGACTTTATGAACTTTATGCGTGTAAGTATAGTAATTCTGGGGAGCAAAATTTAACATATATCAGCCAACTTTCTAATTTAATAAATCTTACTGATGAGGAAACAACATATACGGTTGAAGATATTTTTCTAATTCCAATGCTTAATGAAGGTAAGATAAAAGGTAATTTGGTAATAAATACGATTCAATTGCCAGCAGACAGTGCTTTGGTAAACCTATGGAGACTCGAAGAGTGTACATTTACAAAAATTGATAGTGTTCTCTCCAATAGTAATGGAAATTTCTTATTTGAAAATGTAAGAACAGGAACTTATCATATTTATGCAAGTGCTATTGATACAAGTTGGGGCTTCCCCGTTAGTGCTTCTAAACCCTGCTTTTCCAATGGGAAAGATACCTGTAATCTTGATACATTGTTTTTGACATGTGTTGCTGTAGAAAAACCTGCCATCTACATCTATCCAGAAGAAGATTCCCAATTTCAGGTTAAACTAATTTTAAAAAATGGAACAAGAATTACTAAAAGCATTCCAGAATACAATTCTGGTTGGGATGTGTTTGTAGAAAAATCTGGTAGAATAAATAGCAAGTATGATTATCTCTTTTATGAAGCTTCTATAAAGATAATGCCTGAACTATCTTCTGGCTGGTGCATACTTCAAAAAAATCTAAAGAATGAACTGAATAATTTACTCTCAAAAACGGGTTTAACCCAAAATGAAACGAATGAATTTTTAGATTATTGGTTAAATAGACTGCAAGTTTACAAATATTATAAAATCTTTCCTGTTGTTAATCAGCAGTTAGATGAATTTGTAGAATTAGATATAACCCCTCAGCCCCAAACAATCTTTAGAATTTGGTTCTTCTTTCAAGGCTGTGATAAGTTTGAAGCGTTACCTTCCCCACAAATCAAAAATTTTAAACGAGAAGGAACAACTGTAATTGAATGGGGTGGGATGCTGCTGAATTAGAATAAAGCAAAAAGGAAGGCAAACAATTATGAGAAATACTAATATATCATTAGCAATATTTCTTATCTTTTCAGTTTTTATTGTAAGTTGCACCAGTCCGACAAGTAGTGAAAAAGCCAGTATAACTGGTAGAGTTTTCTGTGCAGATTCTGGAAATCCTGCAGGGGGAGCAAAAGTATGGTTAAAAAAAATCGTATGCCCTCCAGCACCAATTGTTTATAAAAGCACCTATACTAATAATAAAGGATATTTTTGTTTTAATGATGTAGAAAATGGTTATTTGCGAATATATGCCTGCAAATATATTAATTCCGATGAATCTAATGTATCATATATTAGTCCCATTTATAATTTTTTTTATGAAGGTGAAAGTATATACAAACTTGAAGATATATTTCTTAATAAAGTATTTGAAAATGGTACAATAATAGGTAATGTTTTTGTATCTGAAACCCAAGTGCCAGCAGACAGCGCAGTTGTTATATTAAAAAAGATTGATGGAAAAGAATATGAAAATATCGATAGTGTTTTTTCTGATACTTGCGGAAATTATACATTTGAGAATGTACGAACTGGTCCACATTTAATTTATGCAAGCAAAATTGATACAAGCTTAGGGTTTCCAGATAAAATTGTTGCCACACTTGGTTTTTATTGCAATGGGAAAGATTCATGTAATCTTGATACTTTGTTTTTGAAACCGATGGAAGACCGCAAACCAGCAATATATATCTATCCAGAAGAGGAGCGCAAGTTCCAGGTTAAACTGATTTTAAAAAATGGAACAAGAATTACTAAAAGCATTCCAGAATACAATTCTGGTTGGGATGTGTTTGTAGAAAAATCTGGTAGAATAGATAGCAAGTATGATTATCTCTTTTATGAAGCTTCTATAAAGATAATGCCTGAACTATCTTCTGGCTGGTGTATTTCACAAAAAAATCTAAAGAATAAACTGAATAGTTTACTCTTAAAAGTCGGTTTAAACCAAAAAGAAATAAATGAATTTCTGGATTATTGGTTAAATATCTTAAAAGATTACAACTATTATAAAATTTATCCACTTTTTAATGAACAAATTGATTATTATGTAGAGCTAAAAATTAATCCTAAACCAAAGACAATTTTTAGAATGCGATTCTTCTTTCAAGGTTGCAAAAATTTTGAAGAATTGCCTTCTCCTCAAATAAACGATTTTGTCCGAGAAGGAACAACAGTCATTGAATGGGGTGGGGTGTTGTTGAATTAAAATTAAATTATTATACAGCAAAAAATAAGACCTTCGGGGTGTCGTAAACCTCGAAGGTCTTCTATATTATCAATCTTTGCAAAGGTTTCCCCCAATTTAATCGGTGGATTTTCAAAACTAAAATTACTCGAAATCCTGTAACTTCTTATGAAATCTTCTCATCATATATGAAGATGAAATAAAGATATTATCCCTATTGCTTGTCTTTATATAAACTTCTCTATCGTCCTTTTTGATGAATTTTATATTGTATCCAGTTCCATCAACAAGAGTAACAACAACAGTTTCATCTGGCTTATTCCAATTTAGTTCAACTGGCTCATCTTGAAATTTGGTAGTTCGCATTGGCGAGAAGGCATTTACAATTGATGATAACTTTGAAGGCTGAACCTCAATCTCTTTATCATCTTGTCTAACATACCAAACTGTATCAACAAATGTAAAATAAATGGTTGTATCACTATAACTTACTTCAATATAATCTATCTCATTTTTGGGAATATCTACAATAACTTTATCTCGCCATTGATTAACCTTTTTATTAAAAATGTAAGATAGATTTCCTGCAACAGAATATACTTTATCAAATTCAGATTCCCGTAAAAATGTATGAGAATAATTCTGGTCAGTTTTGCCAATAATAAAATCTAAAACTATATTATCATCTTTAAATATCTGAATTTGTGTTCCAGTAGAATCTACCTGAAATTTACTTTGTTTTTCCGGATTTACTGAGACTATACCTTCAAATTTCAAATCATTAATTTGTTCAATAACTCTTTCCATCGTTTTTTTATCAGCAAAATAATCAATAGGTTTTTTTACAAACCATTTATCATCTACTTTTTCTAAGGTAACATCTTTTTCTGTCTCAGAAGAATTAATACAAATTTTTGTAATACCCAGTGTGTCAAATTCTGCAAATCCACTTTTTTCTGCTTTTTCTAATTTTGGACTAAATCCCTTGCCAAATAGATAAATTAGTACTAATATTATTAAAATGAAAATAAGCCAAAGCGTCTGTTTTTTCATTAGAAATATCTCCCTATTCTCGCATATCTAATCTTTTTAATCCTCCAGGCAACAAAACCAATAAGAACTACTAATATGGATGGCAACAAGACTGCTATCCATTTAACAGTATTTTTTGCACCTCCAGAGATTTCTTTTAATTCACGGGTTATAATATTTTTTGAGCGAATTTCTATAAGTCCTGACTCTTGCGCCAACCAGTCTATTGAATTTGTAAAGAACAATGCATTGGTTTTGTTCAAATAATCATCTCTGATAAAATCTGCATCTCCAACCACTAAAATCCTGCTATCCAAACCTTTTTCTAAATACAATGAGGTATCTAAGGTGTCAGGCAGTTCTTGATTTCTGAAATAACTTCTGAACTTACCTAATAATAACGAAGCTAAAGGAATGTCTTGCTTATTATACTGTGATTGAGGAATTGGTGGTTGTATCGCAATATTTAATCTGCCTTTCTGTATTCCCGCCCGTTTAGATGATTTTGCAAGAGAAATCACTTCTATACTATCTTCTTCTGCAAAAGATGTATTTATTGAACTTGCAAAAATAAGCGTTATCGCATTCAAATCTTTAACTATCATATTATTTTTATTGAAATTTTCAACATTAATAAGGAATGGGTATTTCATAAAACTTATTTGATAACCTCTTCCAAACTGCTGTCTAACCTGAATATTTGCAGCTCTTGAATCAAAAACAAGATTTCTCTCAACATTAAATCCATAGCCCTTGAACCATTCGTTCATATCATTATTATAAAATTCCGCTTTTGAAGTATTTGGGTCAGCATTAATATTGTCAATAAGAAAAATTACATGATTTCCTTGCATAATAAACTGGTCAATAAGATATTTTTCACCATCAGCAATAACTTCTTTTGGACCAGGAACAACCAATACAGAGAGATCGTTTAGGGCATACTCATCTTCATCTAAATTAATAGGTTTAAGCTGATAATTCTCTTGAAGTTGTTTTTGAATATTTCTTAATTCATTCTCGAAAGAGAGTTCACCATGTCCCTGTAAAAATCCAATGATTGGTAATTCTTTATGTATCAGTTTATTTATTTTTGAAGAAATTTCATATTCAAGATTTTCCGTGCTTTGCACAACTGGGATAACTTCTGTTCTGTCTTCATAAAGCAAAACTAAACCCATTACAACTCTTTTGACAACCATTTCATCTTTTTCAATAGCATTTACTTGAACCTCTGGAATGCCAAAACTTCTTGCATCTTGAACAAATTTCGTTTTGTCACCAGCGGAAACAAATTCAAATTGAAAATATCTATTTGAAAAAGCTTTATATTCTTCTAATTTATCTCTTACATCTCTCGCTAATGTGTTATATGGGTAAGGAATATTGTTTGTAAAAAAGGCTTTTATCGTAAATTTGTCATCCAAATTTTTTACTAAATTTTTACTATAACCTGAAATTGAATATCTCTTATCTCTTGTAATATCCACACGAGTAAAAAGATGCACAGCAATCAAATTCAAAACAACTACTATTGCTATAATTAATATAATTCTTCCCGGTTTGCCTTGTGCAAAATCTTTAACACGATTTTTATTAATATTTGTCATACTCAGTCTCCATTAACGATATTTCCTTTTATATAGTGATTTGCAAGCAAAAAATAAGAATATAAAAATTACAGACAGGTAGTAAATAATATCTCGTGAATCAATTACACCCTTTGCAATATTCTGAAAATGAAAATCTATACTTATATATTGTAAAATAGAACCCAACCATATTGGAATAAAATATAAAAATTTATCTAAAAGAAAAAGAATTATTATAATAAAAAATGAAATAATAAACGCAACAATTTGGTTTTGAGAAATAGTGCTGCTAAAAATCCCAATAGCGGAATATGCAGCTCCCATTAGTATAAGTCCTATATATCCTGCTAAAATGATACCTCCATCAGGAGAACCAAGTATTGCCAGAGTAATAACATAAACTAATGTAGACAAAATTGCTGCACATAACAATACTATTGCTGCAAAGAATTTACCAAGTACAATTTGAGTTTCTGTTACAGGTGTGGTGCAAAGAAGTTCAATTGTTCCAGACCGTTTCTCTTCTGCGATGGTTCTCATAGTAACTGCTGGAATAAAAAATATAAATATCAAAGGCACTACTGAAAAAATATTTCTCATTGTAGCTTCATTTACCAGAAAAAGATTCGTTCCAAAAAACCAACCTGTTATCAAAAGAAACAAAGCAATCAATATATATGCAACAGGTGAATAAAAGTATGCTCTTATCTCTTTTTTGTAAATTGCTGATATATTACTCATTTGTTTCCTCCACCTATGGATTATTTTGCCACGAACAAACACAAACTCGCACAAACTTTTTTATTATTATTTAGAGTCTGTCCGTAAACTCGGATTTTTCGACTCGTAAGTTTACCCCGTAGGGAAGAATGACCATATCGGGGGAACGACGAGTCGAAATAAAGTGTGTAGTCAAGCCATCTCGAGTCGTCGTCGCAAGCTCCTTACAACTCGAAACAGCACTTTACGGATGGACACTAATTAGTCTCCTCCCCTTTTTCTGTAAGCTGTCTGAAGATATCTTCTAAACTGCGCTGTTCTACTCTCATCTCAAACAATGTCCAATCCTTTGACTTAATAAAATTATACAAATCTGGTCGTATGTCTATGTCCTTTGAGAAATTTACATAAAATTTGTATAAACTGTCCTCTTTACTATAAAGCTGAATACTATCAATATTTGGCAATGATTCAAATTCATCAATGAGCATTTTCGTATCTGCTTGAATCTCAAAATACACTCTATTCTGATTATGGAAAGAGTTCTGAATTTCAGCAAGGGGTCCATCAGCAACAATCTTCCCTTTATCTATAATTATTACTCTATCACAAGTAGCTTCAACCTCTCTTAGAATATGAGTAGAGATAAGTACTGTTTTTTCTCTTCCCAATCTTTTTATAAGTTCACGAATCTCAACAATTTGATTCGGATCCAGTCCTGTTGTTGGTTCATCTAAGATAAGGATTTTAGGGTTATGAATCATTGCCGCAGCCAAACCAACCCTTTGCCTATATCCTTTTGATAGTTCGCCTATCTCCTTATGCACTACATCTTGAAGTCCACAAGTTTGAATCATTTCCCTTACTCTTTTAAGAATAATATCTTTATCTATATCTCTCAATTCTGCTACAAATTTGAGAAAGTCAACAACATTCATTTCGCCATACAATGGACAGCCTTCGGGCAAATAACCTATCTTCTTTCTTATCTCAATTGAACTTTGATATATATTCAAATCATCAATATAAACATTACCAGAATTGGGTGGCATAAAGCAAGTCATAATTTTCAGAGTAGTTGTTTTTCCCGCTCCATTGGGACCTAAAAATCCAACTATCTCACCTTTTGGAATCGTAAATGAAATATTATCCACAGCTCTAAGCTGGCCATAATCTTTTGTTAGATTTTGAACCTTAATCATAGCCTTTCTCACTCTCTTTAAATTAAATGTTATTTAAATAACAAATTGGTTCACTTTTTTCATAATAAGTAAAAAGCAAGTCAAGAAATTTTATAAATCTTGACATAAAATTTCTTGCATCAAACCAGATAACTATGAAAAGAAAAATTTTGATTGTGAATGGTCCGAATCTCAATTTCTTAGGCAGAGAAGAGATGCGCATTTATGGCAAAGAGAGTCTGGCTGATTTAACTGCAATAATATATCAATGGCTTGTTGAACAGGGATGGGCTGGAAGATTCTTTCAGAACAATAGCGAAGGAGAAATCATCAATTTTATTCAAGCAAATTCAGACTGGGCAGATGGAATTGTAATTAATCCAGCAGCTTATTCACATACCAGTATTGCTATCTATGATTGTCTAAAATCAATAAGTATTCCTGCTATGGAGGTGCATCTTTCAGACATCTATCATAGAGAAGAATTTCGTCGCTCAAGTATAACTGGACTCGCTTGTAAAAAAGTAATTGCTGGAATGGGTGTTCAAGGTTATATTGAAGCACTTGAAACTCTAAAAAACATATTTAATGAAAGATAATCCTGCGCCCAACCTTCTGACTATTTATAATCTGTTGTTAAAAAAATTCGGACAGCAGCATTGGTGGCCAGGTGATTCAAAAGAAGAGATAATTATCGGCGCAATTCTTACTCAAAATACAAATTGGAGAAATGTTGAAAAATCTATAGATAGATTAAAAACGAATAATCTGATTAATTTCAATAATATAATAAAAGTTGATAATCAAAAATTAGCAAATATAATTCGTTCTTCTGGATATTATAATCAAAAATCAAAAAGATTAAAAACTATTGCTGATTTCTTCATAAAAAATCATTTGCTAACTCCTCAACATATTACAACCAACAGGTTCAGAGAAATGCTTCTTGATATTAAAGGAATTGGTGCAGAAACCGCTGATTCTATTTTGTTATATGCTTTTGACAGACCGATATTTGTGATTGATGCTTATACAAAAAGAATATTTAATAGATTAGGATTTTTAGATAAGAAAGCATCCTACAAAGCTTCACAAAATTTTTTCATGGAGAATCTTAATCCATCCGCAGGTTTCGCCCTTGGTAAAGATGAAAAACTTTTTAATGAATTTCATGCCTTATTAGTAAAATTAGGCAAGGATATATGTAAAAAAAAACCTTTATGTCTACAATGCCCATTAAAAAGTGAATGCACCTACTTCAATGACAATTCAAGTTACTCAAATTTTGCAGAAGATATAACAAAAAGTTAGATATGATTTATTCAACTCGTCTCCCGATTTATCGGGAGCCGTAGCCAGATAACTTCCATTCCTATGAAACTTGAATACCTAATTAGTCCCGACTTGTCGGGAAGAAATTAAATTAATCTTACTCAAACTTCGCATGAGATATTATAAAAAGTTAATTATGATTTATTCAACTCGTCTCCCGATTTATCGGGAGCCGTAGCCAAATAATTTACACCTCTGTGAAACATGAGCAATTTATAAAATTTATTAGATAGATAAATTTAAAAATGTTTTCTACTGATAATAAACATAACAGAAAGAAAAGGCATATTTTTGTTGTTTCAGATGCAACTGCTTCTACCTGCGAAATGGTTGTAAAAGCAGCTCTCAGTCAATTTAAAACTACTGATGTTACTCTTCATACATTAAGATATGTTCGTACAGAAACAGAGGTTAAATATGTAGTATCTGAAGCAATGGCAGTAAATGGTATCATTGCATATACTTTAGTTTCACCTGAGTTGTGCAATATTATTAATGATGAAGGGAGAAAATCTGCTGTGCCTACAATTGATGTTTTAGGTCCTTTATTGAACCGCCTTACTGATTATCTTGAAATTTCACCAATGGCAATACCCGGTTTATTCAAACATCTGGATAAAGACTATTTTCAACGGATTGAATGTATTGACTTTGCTGTCAAACACGATGATGGACGAAAAATTGAAGATATTTCCAGTGCAGAACTGGTTCTGGTAGGACCCAGTCGGACATCAAAAACTCCCATAAGTATTTACCTCGCATATAGAGATTATTTGGTTGCCAATGTTCCGATAATTCACGGCATAGAAACTCCAAAAGAACTCTTTGAAATTAATCCAAAGAACATAATTGGACTTTATGTTTCTCCTGATCGCTTAAAAACTATCCGAAAAGTCCGTGCCTCACGATATCCATATATTGAACTCGCAGAATACACTGATTTAGAAAAAATTAGGTTAGAAATTAAAAATTGTATGAAGTTGTATACTCAAAATAAATGGCATATAGTTGATGTTACTGCTAAATCCATTGAAGAGGCGGCGACTGAAATTATGCGGCTTCTTAGTAGTAGAAAAATTGACAATACAATATCATCTGGCAAATATGAAATCAATGATAAATAAACTTTTTAATATACTAATTATCTGTATATTTTTAGTAATTGTTTCCTGTGCTTCAAAATTTGAGAAAGAGCAAAGAGTTGTTCAACAGGATTATACTAAAAAAACTGCAATACTTACAAAAAGTCGCATAGGTTCTCTTATTGAAGTTCTTTCAAACAGCTGTAAAAATCAGGATAATGTTAACAAAAACATCTTTGAAAATCTAAAATCAAAATACAATGAAATATTTGCTCTTGTATTACAAGATATTGATGGCAAGGTCATTAAAACACTTCCTGAAGAATTTGATACCTCTGAGATAAATAAGGCCTACCTCAACAACGAAATGATTAAATTATTTAGAAAAAACAAAAATATTCAAATTCTACCTAATATTTTAGAAAATAAGAATAAGTATCTGTGTTTATTAATCCCTCTAAACGATGAAAACCAAAATCTTACAAATATTATTTCTGTATTTTTAGATAGTAAAAGCCTTTTTAAACCCATTGAAAAAAAATCTTTCTTCTCCTTACCATATTCACTTTGTATAATTAATGAAAATAAGACAATATTATATAATTCGGATTATAATAAAATTGGTCGGGATTTTACATATGGTGAGAAATCTTATCCAATTATAGCGTTGAAGACACTTTTTAAAAAAATGATGGAAAATGATGTAGACTATTATATTACAAGTTCTATAAAGAAATATGCCAAAATAGAACAACTTTCCACATGGTACTCAATTTCAATCCCCGCTTTCGCAGGGACAAAATGGTGGATAACATTAACAAGAAATATTTGGAGAAGTCCAAAAAAGAAATCAACAGATGTATACTTGCTTTCTACTTTACGAAGTTATACTATAAAAGATACATTGATTGACGCAATTCTTGATAATAATTCGGAAAATATTAGAAAAATATTAACAGAAATTTATCAGCTAAATCCTCAGGTTTATGCTGTACAGCTCGCTGATAAAAATGGTAATGTAATAAATGGATGGCCCTTAGAAAACAGTACTACTGGTTATTCATATAAGATGAAAAAAAACATAGATTTTGATAATGCCTTAAAAAGAATTCTAATTGACAAAGAAGAAAAAATAATAACATCCCCTTTAATTGAAGGTGGAATTGGAAAATTTACATTCATGCCAATTATAATAAATGAAGAAATAATTGGTGTATTATATTCTATAGAAATAAAAGGGAATTAAAATGATTAATATAAAAAAAGTAGAAACAAAAAAAGATTGGAAAGAATTTGTTAATCTCCCATTCTATTTAATATATAAAGAAAACAAAAATTGGGTGCCTCCGCTAAAAAAAGATATATTATTTAAGTTAGATGATAAACAACATCCATTCTGGGAACATGCGAAATGTGAGGTCTTTATAGCTGAAAAAGATAGTCAGGTAGCTGGAAGAATCGCTGCTATAATTGATAATAACTACAACAAGCTTTGGAATGAAAAGATGGGTGCTTTTGGCTTTTTTGAAGTAATCAACAATTATGAAGTAGCTTCTACTTTGTTTGACACAGCATATAATTGGCTAAAAAATAATGGCATGAACAATATGCGTGGACCCCTTAGCCCTTCCCAGAATGGTGAATGCGGTTTTCTTCTGGACGCTTATGATTCTCCACCTGTTTTAATGATGCCGTATAATCCTCCTTATTATATTGAGCTTGCAGAAAGATATGGCTTTAAAAAAGCAAAAGATTTGTTAGCATTCTATAAAGCAAATGATGATAAACCTTCCAGGCAAATTGAAATTACTGTTAAAAGATTGTTGCAAAATCCGAATATCTCCACAAGATGTCTTAATATGAAAAATATTGAAGAAGAATCCGGATTAATAAAAAAATTATATAATGAATGCTGGATAAAAAACTGGGGCTTCTCCCCTATGACTGATAAGGAATTTGATTTAATGGTAAAGGAACTAAAAACTATTGCTGACCCAAACTTAATCTGGTTTGCATATTATAAAGGAAATCCAGCAGGTATAGCAATAACACTTCCAGATTTTAATTATATTATAAAAAAATTAAATGGAAAAATTGGCATTACAGGAATGCTCAAATTCTTATATTACAAAAAAAAAGTTAAAGGCACGAGGGCACTTGTATTTGGTTTTAAAAAAGAATACCGCAGATTAGGACTGCCTGCTTTGCTTTATTACAAAACCGAACAAGCCGGAATAAAACGTGGATATAAATGGTGCGAACTATCCTGGAATTTGGAAGATAATGATTTGATAAATCAATTTGATACAAAAGTTGGTGGGCATATTTACAAAAAATATAGATTATACGAGAAAAAGATAAAATAATTCATTATAGAACCGAGTACAACTAAAAGAGTAAAATTTATTTTTATAGACCAAGCTAACCATCAAAAAAAGATCTTTGTTTTGTAACATTTTTACCAGATTTTTCCAACCCAAAGTGTTTGTATGCAAGATTAGTAACTTCTCTTCCTCGTAATGTTCGTTTCAAAAAACCTTGTTGTACCAAATATGGCTCGTAAATCTCCTCTATTGTACCCGGGTCTTCCCCAACTGCCATTGACAGAGTTTTTAAACCAACAGGACCTCCACTGTAATTTCTAATAATAGTTGTAATCAATTTTTTATCCATATCATCCAGTCCCAGTTCATCTACATCAAGCATTTTCAGAGCCTTGTGAGCAATATCTTTTGTAACCTTTCCATCAGCTTTTATTTGAGCATAATCACGGACTCTTCTTAAAAGACGGTTCGCAATACGAGGAGTTCCCCGAGAGCGTCTTGCAATTTCCATTGCTCCATTCTCATCAATTTCAACTTTTAAAATTCGGGATGAACGTATAACAATCTTATAAATATCTCCAACATCATAATAATCCAGACGAAGTGTAAGTCCGAACCTGCTTCTAAGTGGTGAAGTTATTAAACCAGCACGAGTTGTTGCACCAATTAATGTAAATGGCTCTAAATTAAGTCGTAAAGACCTCGCACTCGGGCCCTGGTCAATAATAATTTCTAAATTAAAGTCCTCCATAGCAGGATAAAGATACTCCTCAACAATATGATTAAGACGATGGATTTCGTCTATAAAAAGAACATCCTGTTTACCAAGATTTGTAAGAATTCCTGCCAAATCAGTTGGCCTATCTATAGCTGGTCCTGAACTTGTTTTAATATCCGTATTTAATTCATTAGCAATGATATATGATAAAGTCGTCTTACCGAGTCCAGGTGGACCATAAAAAAGGACATGGTCAATTGCTTCATCACGCAACTTACCTGCTTCAATTGTTATTGAAAGAATCTCTTTAATCTTATCCTGGCCAACAAAATCTTTCAAACTTTTGGGACGAAGTGTAGTGTCATACTTAATATCTTCTTCAAGTAATTCTGGGGTTGTAATTCTATCAGTCATAAAACTCCTTTAAAAAAGTCATTAGTCATAACGCTTCAGGCTACGGCCAGTCTTGGCTCCCGATGTATCGGGAGACAGGCGCCCAGACGAGTCGCTGTCATTCGCTCACTCCGTTCGCTGTCATAAGGTCATTACTGTGCGGCACTAACTCATAATGACAATTTATGACGATTCGCCAATTGGCGAATTATATGATGCTATCCCAGCGGACGCGGGGAAGTAGCTTATGACTTTTTATTACGCTTTGTTCGTGTCATTTTTGCTCACTTTGTTTTTGGTATATTTGGTTCTAACATAATACTATTTAATGACGCTCCGCAGGAGCTAATGACCATTTATGACGGCTTCAGCCATTTTATTCACATTTCTTTCAATTCCAAAATTCTATCCCGTATCTCGGCAGCTTCTTCAAACCTTAATTCTTTTGCCAATCTTTTCATCTCATTTGTAAGCAATTTAATAGCATCATCACGATTATTTATATTGATATACTGCTTGAAATCAAGCTTTTTTATTTTCTCTTCCTTTTTTTGGTTTGCAACTGCGGTAGAAAACATAATACTGTCAATAGTTTTCCGAATTGATGCAGGAGTTATATTATGCTCAACATTATATTTCTTTTGTATATCTCTACGACGATTAGTTTCTGAGATTGCTTTTTTCATAGCTTTAGAAACCTCATCAGCATATAAAATAACCTTACCATCAATATTTCTGGCTGCCCTTCCAGCGGTCTGAATAAGCGACCTTTCGGAGCGCAAGAAACCGGCTTTATCAGCATCTAAAATTGCTACGAGTGCAACTTCTGGCAGGTCAAGTCCTTCTCGTAAAAGATTAACGCCAACCAGCACATCAATCTCGCCCAGTCTTAGCTCCCGAATAAGTTGTGTCCTATCTAAAGTTTGAATATCACTATGAAGATATTTTACTTTCTGCCCGGTTTGAGCAATATATTCAGTTAGGTCTTCCGCCATTTTTTTGGTCAATGTTGTTACTAATACTCGTTGATGTTTTGTGACAAGTTTCTGGATTTGACCAATAAGGTCATCAACCTGGAATCGGGCAGTTTTAAGAATCACTTCTGGGTCTATAAGTCCGGTAGGCCGTACAACTTGCTCAACAAATACGCCATTGCATTTTTCCAATTCATACTCGGCTGGAGTTGCAGACATAAAAATTACTTGATCAATCATTTCCTCAAACTCATCAAATTTTAAAGGACGATTATCATAAGCAGATGGCAGGCGGAATCCATTATCTATCAGACTTTTTTTTCTGGAATAATCTCCACCATACATTGCATGAATCTGCGGAATAGATGCATGGGATTCGTCAATAATCATAAGATAATCATCAGGAAAATAATCAAGAAGGCAATACGGTCTTTGCCCGGGTTTCCGACCAGAAAGATGCCTGGAATAATTTTCTATTCCAGATACATATCCTACCTCCTTAAGCATTTCCAAATCAAAATTTGTACGTTGCTCTATCCTCTGAGCCTCCAATAACATATTTCTTGATTTAAACCATTTGATTCTTTCTTTTAGTTCTTTTTTTATGCTATCAAGAGCAGTTTCAAGTTTCTGAGGAGATGTAATAAAATGTTTTGCAGGATAAACAGAATATTTTCCTAATTCTGCCAGAATTTCCCCAGTAAGAGGATTTATACGATTGAGTGAACTAATCCGATTATATGAGAATTCTACCCGAATTGAATTTTCCAGATATGCAGGATATATTTCTACAACATCACCACGAACTCTAAAAGTTCCTCTTTGAAACTCAAAATCATTACGGGAATAGTAAATATCTACTAATTTTCGTAGAAGATTATCCCTCTCAATATCCTCTCCTACATACAAATCTATTAAAGATTCGCGATAATCTTCCGGAATGCCCAATCCATATATACAAGAAACACTTGCAACGATAATTACATCTCTTCGTTCCATCAGAGACATTGTTGCACGAAGACGCAATTTATCTATCTGTTCATTTATATCAGCATCTTTCTCAATATAAGTATCAGTTATTGGCAAATAGGCTTCGGGCTGGTAGTAATCATAATAGCTTACAAAATATTCAACAGCATTTTCAGGAAAAAGCTGTTTCATCTCTCCATAGAGTTGAGCTGCCAGTGTCTTGTTATGTGATAAGATTAAAGTAGGACGATTAACATTCTTGATAACATTCGCTATTGTGAAAGTTTTGCCCGAGCCGGTAACTCCCAAAAGAGTTTGATGTTTTCGGTTCTTTAGTATTCCTTCTGTTAATTCAGAAATTGCATTAGATTGGTCACCTTTGGGTTTATAGTCAGAAACTAATTTAAATTTATCCATTTTTTCTATTAAAACTTGACAGAGATAACTAATAAAAGTTTTTAAAAACTTTATCCGCCAGACTCCGACATAGTCGGGGACTCCGTCTCGAAGTTGGAGGATAGGGCCCATAGCTCATCTGGTAGAGCTCCCGGCTCATAACCGGGCGGTGAGAGGTTCGAGCCCTCTTGGGCCCACCATTTTTATGTTTAGAAATTAATAACTCAATTAGCTTAAAATATATAACTATTTTTTCAAATATTAAAGAAATCTATGTAATTATTTTTACTTTTTAATTCAAAATAGTGTAAAAACTAAAATGAATTATCTATTCTTTAATGTTAACAACTCAAGAATTGTCTTTTTGTTTTTTGCTTTTATAATCTTTTCTCTAAGGGACTCTTCCCGAAACAACTGGCTTAAATATGAAAGAACAAAAAGATGTTGCTGCTCAGACTTCATTAATATAAGTATAAAAAGATTAACTGGACAATTATCCATTGCTCTAAAGTCAACCCCTTTTCTGGATATTCCTAATAAAACACCAGAGAAACTAATTTTTCCAGAAAAAACTCTGCGTGGATGAAGAAATGCAATACCATTTCCAATACCGGTTGAAATCAATCTTTCCCTTTTACTTAGCATATCAAAAAGCCAGCTTTGTTTTGTGCAAACTTTGTTTTTCTTAGCAAATTCAGCCATTTCGGCTAAAACCTCAAACCTGTTCTCTGCCTTTAGGTCCATCAAAATAAAATCACTATTCATAAAAGAAAAGAAACGACTAACTACATTTTCAAGTGCAATCTTTTCAATATTTGGTTTTCCCTGGACGGTCTGCCACTGTTCAATATCACTTCTCATAAACCGCCATTGATTCCCAATCTTTATACCTTTAATTTCTTTTTGAGAAAGCAAATTCAATACGGTTTCAGGAGATACCTTCAGCATGCTGGCTACTTCCTGTATAGTTAATATCTTATCTTGTTCCATCTATCCTCCAATCAGTCGCCCCGATTTCATTGGTCTCGGTCAGGCATCGAGCCTGAACGGATCGGGAAGCCTAGACAAAAAATCAAATAAATTATAAGTATCTTTTTAGTCAATATTTTTACTAATCTTGACAAACAAATAAACAAACACTTTTTTAATTTTGGAGATTTTAAATGAAAAAGTTATTATTAATTCCTTTAATCGGAATAATTTTATACTTACCTGAATGCGGTCATTATTCATTTTATACTCGTGCTAATCCTCATCTTAAAACAGTTATGATTTCAGAGTTTGAAAATAACTCGGAACAATATGACCTTCCTGAATTGATTACTACATATTTAACTGAGAAATTCATCGCAGATAACCGCCTAAAAGTTATGGCTGACGGTGCTGATATGGATGTAAATGGTTCTGTTTTATCTTATGATAAAGCTGTTTTTTCCTATGATATACAGGAAGAGCCCACGGAATGGCAGATTACAATTCACTTTTCAATTGAGGTTAAAGATATGACGAAGAATTCAACAATCTGGCAGAATAAAAATTTATCCTTAAGTGCTATTTACGGCAATCCTGAAAATATTCCAGAAAATGAAAGTGGTACAGAAAATTTAACTGAAGAAGATGCATGCCGTGAGATTATCTATGATTTATGCGATATCATTTTAGGAAACTCAGTTGAACAATGGTAGCCAAGTAAACAAAAATCATAATGCGAATCAATAGATTCTTAGCTCAAGCAGGATTGGGTTCAAGACGTGCATGTGAAAAATTTGTTCTTGATGGTAGAATCAAACTAAATGGAAAAATTCTCAAAGACTTATCTACTGACATTGATATACAGAAAGACAGAGTTACTTTTAAAGACGAATTGCTCAAAATATCAAAACAGAAAATCTATCTTATGTTGAATAAACCTCAAGGATACTTGGTTACAGCATCAGACCCATTTAAAAGAAAGACAATTTTTGAATTACTTCCAAAATTTTCAGTGAGAATCTTTTCTATTGGCAGATTAGACAAATCATCGTGTGGCTTATTAATATTGACTAATGATGGTGATTTAGCAAATCAAATAATTCACCCAAAAAACAAAATCCCAAAAGTTTATCTTGTTAAAGTAAAAGGCAAACTGTCGCAATCCCAGATAAATAAATTGCGAGCCGGTATAATATTAGAAGACAGTAAGACTTTACCAGCAAAAGTGTTTACCAAAAGTTACAATCAATCTAACGATTTAACCAAATTGCGAATAACAATATATGAAGGTAGAAATAGACAAATCAGAAGAATGATAAAAGCGGTTGGAAGCGAAGTCAAATTCCTTAAAAGAACTCAAGTCGGAAAGATTCAATTAGGAAATTTAGAAGAAGGGAAATGGAGATTCTTAAAAGACAAAGAAATTCAAATAATTAAAAATGAAGAATAATAATTTAGAAAAACTAAAACAAATCTATTGGGGAATAAAAGACAAAATTGAAGCACGACTAAATGAATTTTCAGAAGTGTGGATAAATGGAAATGATGCAGACATTTTTGCTGAACTTGTTTTTTGTATTTTAACTCCTCAATCAAAAGCAAAATCTTGCTGGAAGGCTGTAAAAAGTCTTATAGAAAAAAATCTGCTATTCAATGGTGATAAAAACCAAATTGCAAAAGAATTAAATGGAGTCAGGTTTCAAAATAACAAATCAAGATACATTATTGAAGCAAGAAAAAAATATATAAAATCACTAAAATTTCTAAAAAGTGATATTGATACTTTGGTTAGGAGAGAATGGTTAGCTCGGAATATAAAAGGGTTTGGTTACAAAGAAGCAAGTCATTTTCTTAGAAATATCGGGTTCGGAGAGGATTTAGCAATTCTTGATAGACATATATTGAAAAACTTGAAATTATTAAAACTAATTGATGAAATTCCAAAAGTGTTATCAAAGAAAAAATATCTTGAAATTGAAGAAAGAATGAAAAAATTTTCTGAAGATGTAAAAATTCCAATGAGCCATCTTGACCTTGTTTGGTGGTATAAAGAAACAGGTAAGGTTTTCAAATAAAAAATTTGACATTGTTTTAATTCCTTTTATATTTTAATTATAAATCTGTAATGGTTTCAAATATGAAAAAATTATCGCAAGAATCCCTGCCCGCCGCTTCGCTTTGGCAGGCGGGCACCTTTGTCGGAAAGGATATTTTAGAGTCGGCTGAAATTAAGCCAACTTATGAAAGATTGAGAATCTTGAAATATCTTGAAGAAAATAACAATCATCCAACTATTAATATGATATATAATGAAGTCGTAAAGGATATACCCACTGTATCGAAAACAACTGTTTACAACGCTCTTAATTTATTTGTTGAAAAAGGTCTCGTTTTGCCATTAGTTATAACAGGAACAGAAATAAGATATGATAGAAAGACAAAACCGCATCATCATTTTTTGTGTGAAAAATGTGGAAAAATTTACGATATAGATATTGAATGCCCATATTTTAAAAAAGGATATATTGACGGACATAAAATAACAGAATTGCATGGCTATTTTAAAGGGATATGTAAAGAATGTTTGCAAAAAGAAAGCAAAAAGGAGAAGAAGTAAAATGAACCAAAAGACATTACACAAGATTAGTTATGGCTTATATGTAATTAGTTCAAAATCAGATGATAAATTCAACGGTCAGATAGCAAATACAGTTTTTCAGATAACTTCAGAGCCACCTACATTTGCCATTAGCATAAACAAGCAAAATTTCACTCACAAATTTATCAATGAAAGCAAGGTCTTTACTATTTCAATTTTATCAGAAGATGCAACAATGAAATTCATCGGACATTTTGGATTTAAATCAGGCAAAGATATAGACAAATTCAAAGATGTGAACTATAAGATCGGTATCACCAATTCTCCAATTGTTATTGATTATACAGTTGCTTATTTAGAATGTGAGCTTATAAATAATTTAGATATAGGAACTCATACAGTTTTTATTGGAAAAGTTATTGATGCTGACATTCTCAATGATAAGAAACCAATGACTTATGATTATTATCATAAAGTTAAAAAAGGTAAGGCACCAAAAACAGCACCAACATATATTAATAATAAAATAATAGAAACAAGAAATCTGCAAAATTGATCATTTTTGAGTTTTTTCAGTTAATTTTACAGAAATTGTTTTCGCAACCTCAACCCCTAACCCCTTCTCCTATCCGTCTGGGCGCCGAGACCGACAAGGAGAAGGGGAATTCCCTCTCCTGCAGGAGAGGGCAAGGGTGAGGTCAAAAGAGTTATTTTGCAGAACTCATAAAATAATAGAAACTAATAAGGAGAAAAATAAAATGTTGAAGCGAAGCGAAAATCCTCCCGATATATCGGGAGGGAAGAAGTATGTATGCACAGTTTGTGGTTATGTTTATGACCCAGAAGTCGGAGACCCTGATTCAGGAATAAAACCGGGAACAGCATTTGAAGATATTCCAGATGATTGGGTTTGTCCGATATGCGGAGTTGGCAAAGATATGTTTGAATTACAGGAGGAGTAAAAATGGCTGTAAGAAAAGTAAAGTCGGAAATATTTTCTGTCGGTGCAATTGACTGGGATAGAAGAGTATTTGATGAACTCATCCCTCTACCAGATGGCACAAGTTATAATTCATATTTAATAAATGGTTCGGAAAAGATTGTATTGATTGATACTGTTGACCCTTATAAAGAAAATATTCTTATAGAAAATCTTCAAAAATTGAATGTAAAAAACATTGATTATATAGTTGCAAATCATGCAGAACAAGACCATTCTGGGACAATACCAAAAATATTGGAACTTTATCCAAATGCAAAAGTTGTAACCAATCAAAAATGTAAAAATATGCTTATAGATTTACTGACAATTTCAGAAGAAAAGTTTATTGTGATAAATGATGGAGATACTATTTCACTTGGTAACAAAACTCTTAAATTTATACTTGCTCCTTGGGTTCATTGGCCTGAAACAATGTTAACTTATTTGATAGAAGATAAAATATTGTTCACCTGTGATTTTTTTGGCTCGCACCTTGCTGTTAGCGACCTCTTTGTGAAAGATATAGAAAAAGTTTATGAATCTGCAAAACGCTATTATGCAGAAATTATGATGCCTTTCAGAAATAATATCAAAAAGCATATTGAAAAAATCAGCAATTTAGATATTGAAACTGTCGCTCCAAGTCACGGACCAATTTATGATAAACCGGAATTCATCATTGATGCATATAAGGACTGGATTTCCGATGATGTCAAAAATGAAGTAATTATTCCTTATGTCTCAATGCATGGAAGTGTAGAAAAAATGGTAAATTATCTTGTGAATTCTCTAATTGAAAAAGGGATAACAGTAAAGCCCTTCAATTTAACAAAGACTGACATAGGGGAACTAGCAATATCGCTTGTTGATGCTGCAACGATTGTGATTGCTTCGCCCACAGTTTTAGTTGGTCCTCATCCTGCTATTGTAAGTGCAACATATCTTGCAAATGCACTTAGACCAAAAACAAAATTTGCATCAATAATCGGTTCTTACAGTTGGGGTGGAAGAATGGTGGAACAAATCACTGGAATGCTTTCTAATCTTAAAGTAGAACTTCTTTCTACAGTATTAGTAAAGGGATATCCTAAGGAAGAGGCTTTCAAGTCGCTTGAAAAATTGGCAGATGAAATTTCTGAAAAATATAAAGGATTGTAATGAGCCACATCATAGCAGAAGTCATAACGCTTTGCTGTCATAATGGCTAAAGCCGTCATAACGCTTCTCTGTCATAATGCTCACTTCGTTCGCTGTCATTAAGGCATTAGGTCATTAGGTACTGACTACAAATGACGCTACGAAGTAGCTTGTGACTATTTATTTTGTGAATTTTCGTGCCTGCTCTGTTAGATATTCATTATCTAATTGGGTGTTTTTGTGGCTAAAATAATTGGAGGAAAAATGGAAGAAGTAAAAAGTAGTATGCCGTTACTTGGGGATGATTTCCCCAAAATTAAAGTTCAAACAACTCAGGGGATAATGAATATCCCGGAAGATTTCAAAGATAAATGGTTCGTTTTATTCAGTCATCCTGCTGATTTTACACCTGTTTGTACAACTGAATTTGTTGCATTTCAAAAAAGATATGATGAGTTTAAAAAACTTGATTGCAAACTAATCGGAATGTCAATAGACCAGGTTTTTTCTCATATCAAATGGATACAGTGGATTAAAGAAAATCTTGATGTTCAAATTGAATTTCCAATTATTGCTGCCAATGATGAAATAGCATCAAAGTTTGGAATGCTACATCCTGGTAAAGGCACTAACACAGTTCGTGCTGTATTTATAGGCGACCCCAATGGTAAAGTAAGACTTATTCTCTATTATCCCCAAGAAATTGGTAGAAATATGGATGAAATTGTAAGGGCTGTAAAGGCGCTCCAAACTGCTGATAATAATGGAGTTGCATTACCTGCTGGTTGGCCTGAAAATGAATTGATTGGAGATAGAGTAATAATTTCACCGGCAACAGATATGAAAACTGCTGAAGAACGACCAAAACAGTATGAATGTTATGACTGGTGGTTGTGTCATAAAAAACTTTAAATAAGAAATAATTAAAATAAGCCACGAAATCACCAAATTAGATAGCACGCATCTAACAGTGCAGGCACGAAAAAACACGAAAAAAAATTATATTCAAAGAAGAATATTATGGGATTACTAAAAGAGACTTTGTCCAGATATAACTAAAATAAAGAATTAAATTAATATTCTTATATTTTTTTGTGAATTTTCGTGTATTTTTTGCTTGCCCTGTTAAATGCGAAGCTATTTAATCTGGGTGGCTAAAATAATTGGAGGTAAAGATGGCAAAAAGAATGGAAGTGTACAAATGCGAAATTTGTGGAAATATTGTAGAAGTGCTTCACGGTGGTAAAGGAGAACTCGTCTGCTGTGGTAAACCGATGAAACTTATGGAAGAAAAAACTGAAGATTCATCTGTTGAAAAACATGTGCCATTCATAAAAAAAGAGGATGGAAAAGTAATCGTAAAAGTTGGTGAAAATACTGCTCATCCAATGGAAGAAAAACATTATATTGAATGGATTGAGCTACTTGTTGATGGAAAATCTTACAAGCAGTTCTTAAATCCCGGAGATAAGCCAGAAGCCGAATTTTATGTTGAAGGTAAAGAAATCTCAGCGAGAGAGTATTGTAACATTCACGGTTTGTGGAAAAGTTAATTAAATAGCCACAAACTAACACGAACAGACACGAACATTTTTTTGCGAGATTTCTTTGAGATAGAAGAAAGATTTTGATTCAAAATAAAATGATAAGTTCGTGTACGTTCGTGCCTGTTCGTGGCAAAAAATGTAGGAGAAAAATATGAAAAATCTAAAAGGAACAAAAACAGCAGAAAATTTAATGAAGTCCTTTGCTGGTGAATCCCAAGCAAGAATGCGTTATACCTATTACGCTTCTGTTGCAAGAAAAGAAGGATTCAGGCAGATTGAAGAAATTTTCATGGAAACTGCTGATAATGAAAAAGAACACGCTAAGCTTTTCATGAAGCAACTTATCAAAAATGGTTTAAATGAAAATGTAGTTGAAATTAATGCAGGTTATCCTGTTGGATATTCTGATACTTTGAAAAATTTAGAATACGCAGCAAATGGTGAAAATGAGGAATGGACAGATTTATATCCTTCTTTTGCAAAAGTTGCTGAAGAAGAGGGTTTCACTGAAATTGCAAATACATTCCGATTAGTTGCTCTTGTTGAAAAAAGACACGAGGAAAGATATAGAAAGTTACTCAAGAATGTAAAAGAACATACTGTATTCAAAAAAGACGGTAAGGTATTCTGGAAATGCAGGAATTGTGGGCATATTGTTGAATCTATTGAAGCACCGGAAGAATGTCCTGTTTGTGCCCACCCGAGAGAATATTTTGAATTGTTTGTGGAGAATTATTAAGGTGGAAATTAAATATTTTGCTGGTTCACCCCGTTAGTTAATAGTAAATATTACAGATGTTGCTTGATTAATAATTTTTTATCTAATCCCGTTAGAGACTTTGTCTCTAAACGGGACTAACGGGGTAAACCACTCATTACAAACATATGGTTCAATTTAAAAAAAATTGAACCAGCAATGGTAAAGAAATACTGCGTAATATATGAACTGATTATATGGTTAGGTAACATTTTACATTTATTTTGGTATAGGAATACTAAAACCAATTGAAGCTCCAATTACAACTGTAGACATAGATGTATTGAACCCTCCTACAATAAATAAAGGTATAAATCCACTCCAATTTTTTACTTCATAATAAATTCCTAAGTCAATTCCAGGTTTGCTTTCTGTGTAAGAGTATTCAACATCATAATAGCCTGTTGGATCTAAAATATGGAATTCGTCATAATATGTTGCTCCATCTAATATCCATTTCATTCCATTACAATAACCTGCATATGCATACAGTTTTTTACTTATTTTGTATGTAATGCCGTAGGACATTGCCCCCCAAGACTCATCATTATATGTATTAATAAGTTCATCTCCTAGAAATGCATAACTATATGCACTTGAGGAGGCAATATTTCCAATACCGAAAATATTAAAATAAAAGCCAAAACCGCTAAATCCATTCAGCATGGCTAGTGACATACCAAAATTTTCTACACCAATGGCGGGATGATACCCCATCGTTGTTGTGATTAATTGAGTTTCCTTAGTTTGTTGGGAAAAAAGTAAAGTTGAAAAAAGAAACAACAGAACCAATGAAAACATTAATTTGTTTTTAAACATTATTCTCACCTTTCATTTAGTCAAAAATACTACACAACGATATTTAATTTGACAATGTAGCAATAAGTTCGAGCTCAGCGTAATTAAACACTGCGTCCACTGATTTTGACCTGCCACCAACCCCGCCCGGTTTGATGCAATTGCAAAAACCGGAACACGTTTAATTTCCGTTGAAGCGATTGGTTAGGCAAATTTAAATTACCCTGTATGGCACTCTTGAAGAAGTTATCTTGCATTTTAGATTCAATGAATTTAAATATATTTTCAAGGATTCCCTTGCTAATTGTTTGTATTGGTTAGGTCCAATGATTATTTCGCTTAATGGGAAAAATCTGAATTTGGTTTTTAGTTCCAATTCAACATACGGAATTATAGTTGATGTACCTGCACGAAAATTTATTAATGTAGAATCTTCCTTCTTGCTTTTAAAGTAAATAATTCTCCATTCTTTTTCTTCAGAGAAAGAGTCATCCTTTAATACAGAGACAACCAATAAAAACATTTTTGTATATGTATTTGATAGTGATTCTAACTTATCTTCAATTTGCGATTTAGAATTTTTATTCAATTCTAAAATATTTATAAGCTCTGATAAAACAAATTGCTTTAAATTATCTATTATATTTTTTTTATCTTTTTGGTTATAAACGCAAGGTAATAAAATTGATTGACTTAATTGGGTGCTGTATTTTGATAGTTCATCAAATTTAAAACCAATACTATAACCATCATTTTTTGGGCAATATGCTCTCCATTGGCTTAATAAATCTTTTTCTCTGGAAAATGAGCTAACGTAAACTTCATATTCTTTTAGGATATTAGAACGATCAATCAAATCATAAAATGCATTTTTATTCTTATCATTTGAACTAAATATTTGTCTAAATTCCCTTCTGATTAGTTGTGATGCATATTTGAATTCCATTGAATCGTTAAAATAAAGAATATTAGTTGCCCATATTTTTTTACTTTTTAAAATCCCCATTAATCCAGCTTGATTTGAATAATGATATAATGAATGTGGTTTGTCCTCTTTTGAGAGGATAATAGAAATTATTTTTTGGAAGTTATCCATTTTAACCTACTTATAAAAATGTACCTAACATTTGGTTCACCTTCTTTTTGGATTGTAGTGGAAAAATGACAGGTACAACGATTTGTTATGTATTCTTATCATGATTCTCAATGTTCTTGCTAAAAGCTGACGGGCATTTTTCTGCACTGAACTTTCAGCTTTCCGTTTAGTTTGTGTTTTTTAATTCGTTTCATTTTACTACTTTCAGCCCGCCTGATTTTAGCTATAGTTAGCACCAATTCTTCTTATTGTATTGCAGTCAATATTCCATTGTCAAAATACAAATAGTTGTCAGAGTAAACCCATTGTTCTGTCTTTTTTCCTGATGTAATTGTTTCATTAATGCTATTTGGCTCACCCCAAGAAAGTCGACACATTTTTTTGGTCATACCTATTTTTACTTTTCCTTGAAGTATTCTATCGAAGTTTTCATCGCCAAATTTCTTTCTGTTTTCATCAACTTCTGCTGGTGAAAACGTACATCTTTTAATTGCACCAGCCTTAAAAACACAATTGTAGGAAATGTCTGTCTTTTCACCAAATGAATTTTGAATTATAAGGGAGAGGTTATAATATTCTTCTTCTATAGTCAAATCTGTGCATTTCCATTTTTGACCTGTTTTTGTTGTAATAGGTTTTCCGGTTTCAATGTCAGTGCTGCTTTTTAATACTATATCCTTAAATACAAATTCTTGTCCAACAACAAGTTTTTTCTGCTTTTCGAAAAATCCAACCACAATGAATGGAAAGAGATGTTCATATTGGCTATCGTACTCAAAATATACTTTGTCTCCACTTTCTTTTTCTTGTAATTCCAGATAGTATTTCTTACCAAAATACCAGCTCTCTTTAGCCTTTGGGTGTTTATGAACAGCAAGAACTTTAAAATATTTTCCAGCTAATTCATCATATTTTGAATTATAACTATCGCAACATTTATAAACATTTGTTTTGTTTGTCGAACTGCTTTTTGTGTAGTCAATTAAGAAGCCTCTATAACCATATTTGCGACTGCTTTCGGCTTTACCTTTCAAGTAAAGTTCTTGTCCAATATATTTGTAAACATCTTTCCCTAAAAAATTCTGGGTACTGTCGTATGGTGTGTTGTCCACCTGTTCAGCTTTTGGTGCGACTTTAGTTGTTGTTATTTGTCCGAAGGTTGTGGTTACGGTTACAGTTAATACCGTAAGCAAGATTGTCAATATTTTTTTCATATGTCTGTCCTTTCAAAGAATTGGTGCTAACTATATTATATAGGAGTGTATCCGTAGTTGAGACAAATATATTCCCAACTTTAGGTTACACTCATTTCTAATAATTTCCATCAGATTTTATTGTTATATCCCTAACTCTCAATTACGGATACACTTCAGTTGGACTACACCCTGCAGTCTAACTTTCTTATCATAATTAGTTATCATTTTACTACAAAAAAAATAAGTTATAAAAATATACAAATGTATAAAATACCGCATTGTTTCATCATTACTAATTTATTTGTTTCATTATAATGAAAATTTAATATATTTCCTTACAAAACAAATATATGATGTCAAGAGAAAAAATAAAAAATCTACAAAAAGTTCCTGTTTTTTAATATTATATCATTTCACAGTATATTAATATTATCCTTCACTTACAATTTCAACAGATTCAATAATCACA